>NZ_JADYWM010000019.1:0-92926 GCF_015864815.1 Pseudoalteromonas sp. NZS100 | reverse complement strand
TTTTTCACCCAAATTTGTATGCTTATTAGCATAACATTTCTTTCTTAATGGGTGGCCAAATTAACTATGCCACTACACTTGCCAACAAACTCTGGAAGCAATGTTCTTTGAATATAATCTTCAGAAACCCCATCAGACAACAACTTGTCTTTTTCTCTACAAACCTGTTTTACCAATGAAATTAATATGGAAGATATTTCGTAAAGCCACTGGTGTGAACTTCCTAGTAAGTTCACAACATCTTCAACATCAAGGTTGCCTGTTCTACCGGCTTGCTTTCCTAAATCTTTAGATAATTTATATGGTTCAGGAAAAGGTACTATTTGTAGCTGATCAGCAGTATCTAATTTTGCGAATTGGTTCCAAATACTAAACCAATTGCCGAAAGATTTTTGACTCGGTTGACCTCCAGTTTCAATACCTTTCTGACCAAATTCCTGTCTCACCGTAACACCTTTCTCTTGTAAGTGATGGTAAATTTTTCGGTAGATACTTTTAGGTACTTGGTTAGCTAAACTCACACAGCCAATAGCTTTTGCTAGTTTGGGTATTTGAATGCCTTTAACCTTGGCGTTTTTGCTTCTATCATCTCTTCTTAAATATGGCTCTAAATTATCTTCCTCAATTAGTTTATCTATAAAGCTCTCCAGACGTTGAGGAATATTTAACATAGATGGTATACCACCTCTCTTAAGTACACTTTTAAGTCCCTCAATATGCTTCTTAGTGATGTGTGATAAATGTATATGCCCATTAAGGCAAAAATACTCTACGAACTGGGAAGCAATATTAAACTGAGAAATAACACCTGTTTTGGCAAACGAAATGGTGTGCTTAGCATTGTTAGCATACTTATCTACAACATCAACTATTGCTTTGACGTAATCTTTATGAAGCAAAAGTGGTATCGGATGTTGCCAGCCAATGGCTCCCGGAATCCATACTTCAGCCAAGTCTATTGAGCCTGTTTGCTCTTTCCCTTCAACTACAGCCCTATAATGTAGTTCGGTGCCTTGAATAGATAGCTTTTCATCCGTTAGAACTAATCCTTTTGCGTTTTCTATCATTTGGTCTTTGTGTGATGACCAAAATGATTTGGCGGACGTTTCATCAATGAATTGATATTTAAGGTTACCTTTCATCATTCATTGCCTCCTTGGCTTTATTAAACAGCACAGGGTTGGTGTACTCTACATATTTCACTAAGCCAAATGTAAACCTCATACTTGGCGCTATATACTCGTCAAAATACTCTTTTCCACGTTTATTCAGTAGGTGTTCTCCACGACTTATATAGAATGCCTGCTGACGTAATGTATGGGTGAATTCAGTTACCCCTATTTCAACTCGATTAAACTCACATCCGCCTTCTGAGTGACACTTTCTTCCCTTACAAAAAGAATCTTTTTTCGATCTATCGACATTGGCGAAAATATCCATACAAGAAGAACCATCAGGTAATAAGAACCAATCAGGCAGGTTTTCATCATCTAGATTGTTCGACGCGATCAATAAATTTTCGTCAATGTTAGTTTTAGCGAAACCGTACTTTTCTAGTTTATTTTCATCATGGCGAAATTGAACCGTAGTCTCAAACCTACGTTGAAAATCAGCATTATTTGCTTCGTACTCCACTAATGCTATTGGGTGAGTAAGGTAGCTAGCAGTCACTCGACTCGATGCATGGTTTCTTTCTTGTTGTGATTTGAATAGATCACCATCAATTCCTTTTCTTAGATTGATCATGTGCTTAGCCAAAAGCTCAATAGAGAAGCGAGGAAGCTGATAATGCTCTATGAATTGTGCCAAAGTTGAGTTTAGGAAGCTCAGATTAGTTGATTTCGGAGTTTCCCAAATAGCATCAGGTGTAAAACCCAACATTCTCATGTTTTGGTTGTGCTGAATGAGTAAAGCAATGGTTTCATTAATTTCTTTTTCATGAGGTTCAATTTTTACCTCACTAGTAGGTTTACCAACCTTATCTTTAAAACCCGTTATCTTATATTCGTCATTAGGTATAGTCTCAGGAATGTCTTTAGTAGATAGTTGAGCGATAGCGTCTTTATTCCAAGTTGTCCTAACAACCAATCGAAGAAAACATGCTAACAATACGTTCTTTGGCAGTAGCAATTCAAACCAAAATAAATCACTAAACCCTTTGCCTGTGAGGCTAAACCAATGCTTTACTTCCTTAGGTATTAATTTACTCTTGTTTGTACAGTAAATCGTTCCTACAGTCCCCATTTCATGTTGTGCTCTCGTGTAACACGCTAAGACCATTTCACTTGAATACGACTCTAAAATACTGTCACTTAATTTGCGGTTGTCACGTTTTTGACTTCCCTGATCTAGCTTAACAAGATCAGCTAACGCTTCTGGAAATCTAATCTTGTATTGTCCCTCTTCATCTTTTTGACTGTATTT
The DNA here is from genome assembly GCF_015864815.1 of Pseudoalteromonas sp. NZS100. Classification (NCBI taxonomy): domain Bacteria; kingdom Pseudomonadati; phylum Pseudomonadota; class Gammaproteobacteria; order Alteromonadales; family Pseudoalteromonadaceae; genus Pseudoalteromonas; species Pseudoalteromonas sp. NZS100. The sequence goes on along the minus strand of NZ_JADYWM010000019.1, from coordinate 90,502 downwards.
TTCGTATTTACTTAGCAGTCCCTTATAAGATTGAATCTCTTTCTTACATGCCTCCAAAACCTGATTTATTGGTTTTTGGTAATAGTCATTGATTGACTTTTTGAGTTCTACAAGTGAAAGATGTTGGGTTTGTGTCGGACTCGGAAGTAAGTCACCATTATAATCAATTGGTTCAATAAGCTTCTGAGCGTTAATTTCTTTTGATGCCTTGAACCGAGAATTAAATCCACAGTTTTTGACTGCTATTTTGTTGTTAATTTTTCCAGCATATTTGCTTAGAAATGTTCTTAATGATTGGCTTTTATTGGACTTAATAGATATATCTTGTTCGTCGATAATATCTTCCAATTGCTTAAAGGCTAACCTGAAATCTCTTTGATTTAAATGCTCTATTGGGCTATTCAGCAAATCACATATCAAATCATTGTCGCTTGCTGTATTAATAATGCAATTCAACGTCAGGTTTAAGTTTCTCAGCGTGGTTAATGTTACTGGTTTATTTTCGGATTCTTTTTTCAGTTTAATTAAGCTTTTATATAGTATTCCATCAGACGACGAAATTTTTTTTATCTTAGTGATATTTATTGACGTTGAAGAGAAATTTTTCTTTCCATTGCTTTTTGAAACTGTTTGAAATGAAATTGATTCCGCTTTAGGAGCATACTCTGGCTGATAAGAGATATCTCCAAAGGGCTTACCATTTTTCGTTGGTGTTGTGTCTATTGATACAAATCGCAGGAATAATGAGAACACCTCAATGGCGTTATGCACAAAGTTGGAAGTAATATACGTTTCTATTTCCTTGAAAGCTTTTCTTATATGAAATGGCAAAGCTAAAGCGCTAGGTCTAGATAACACAAAATGGGCGTTTTGCAGATCGTGTTTTTCAATAGCTTTCAAGACTTCAAATATGTTATTTATATCTTGCTGATGTATAGGATTTTTAAAGCTTTGCTTCTCTAGGATGGATAAATTTTTAGCTGCAATACCATCAGTTTTAGCAACTGTGGGTATTTGAAATGTATCAATCTTAAAATGACCTAAATCCGTATTAATAGTGTAACTAGGTATAAAGTTGAGAGTTCCTTTGGCATTAAATACCGATTTGTACGTGCCTTTTAATTCTGCAAGTTCAGGATTGTTAGGAAAAGCATAAGTAAACAGTAACTTTCTAAATTGACTGCTAACTAGCTCTGGTCGCTTATCTTGTGAATTGAGATACAACTCTTTTTCAAAACTTCTAATAGATTCTAACAGGCTCTCTGCATTCACAGTGGCAGATGATTGATTCAATAACTTTATTGTTGGGCTGTTAGTACCCCAGTAATTGATTTTATTCAATGTTGTTCGGAGAATCCTCATGTCGCTTAGAGGTATTGCTTCTGAACTCACCGCAAGTTGGCCTATTAAATCGACCAAAATTGACCCTTCAACAAATAAGTGTTCGTAAAAATCAGGATCAATGTAAAATTTTCCAAAACTACTAGTAATGTTGATTTCAAATAGTCCAACCTTCGAATTAGGTTTATAAGAATCGATATGGCCGAGAACGGAAGGTCTATATGCTTCAGGGAACAGCTCCTGAACATTTTTGGGACTATGCTCCTTTAGAAAGTATCTTGAATTTCGGCTGTAGGCTAATGCTTTGTTATGCGAGAACTTTGATAATAACAATAACTCAATTGATTTAAAGCCCAACCAAACATCTTTGACCGTTAGTTTGTTCAGGTCAGAATTCAGCAGTTTTAGCAAATGCCTTGAATTATTACAATCCTCTAAAATCAAGGGCAAAAGTTTGGAAATCGAGAGCCTTTGGTCATAGCTAGCTTTTGACTCTGTTTTTACATTTTCATCATCCCATTTTGAGTTATCCAGACAGCATCGGAGTAAACTACCTAGAGGGGCTAAGCGTGTAAAAATTGGTGCGGCTCTGCTGAGGATGCTTTTTTTATTTTGTTTATTCATTTTGATAACGCCGTTAGACCCTTTTATGCAGTAATTGATTTTAAAAATCATTTAAAAATAAAGATTACGCTCAGTCGGTCGGTATGTCTAATTTAAAATTATAATACCTTAAAACCTTGTTAGCACTTGCCAGCGCCCTTGAAATGGTCATCGAAAAAGGTATTTACGATAAAGTAATAGTTACCCGTAATACGCCAGAAATAGCAGAGTCTATTGGGTTTCTACCAGGCACGGAGGAGGAAAAAATGGCGCCATGGCTTGCAGCTATCACTGATACGCTGGAGGTATTGCACAAAGGCGACGAAAATCCAATATCGAGTCGAAATTACATAATGGAGAAGGCTAATGTACAGTTTAAATCGGTTAACTTTATGCGCGGGCGTAGCATTCAAAATGCGGTGGTAATTTTAGATGAGAGCCAAAATTTAACGGCATCTCAGCTTAAGACGATTATTACTCGCTGCGGCGAAGGTACTAAATTAATTTGTACAGGTAACTTGGCGCAAATTGATAGTAACTATTTAACGCCAGTAACATCGGGCTTGACGTACATAGTAGAGCGCTTTAAAAACTTTGAAGGCAGCGCAACAATAAACCTCAACGGTGTTGTGCGTAGTCGCTTAGCGTCATTTGCAGAAGAAAATTTATAACTTGCGCTTAACAAATTGGCTCGATAGTCTATCGATTGATTTTCGAGCCAAATGGCAGGCAGTACATTGAATTTTTTACCTCTGAAGCATTATTATCGTTCATTATTTATTGCGCTGTTAGTGCCATTGATTGTCGCTTTTTTACTGTGCTTGCACTTATATAATATAAAGCTTGAGCGGACGGTTGAAAAACGCCAAGCTGATTTTACAAATGTTTCAGCACAGGTTACTCACGGGATGGAATCGGTGAGTAATCTACTTACCACCATGTTTAACTTATACGAGCAAGCGACTTATCCCAAAATAAACCAAGATTTGCTCGAAGGCATAAATCAATATGATGGTTACTATTATCGTCATTTTATTGATCAAAGTACTGAAATAGTGGGTAAAGGTGAGTTTGCGTTATCTGCTAAGGCATTAATGCAGTGGCAGCAGGCTATTACATTAGGGCCTTCGTTTAATACAACGCTTGCGTTAATGCAGTCGTTATCTGCTGTAGCGTATGTTGATGATAATGGTTTTGCTTATGTAAGCAGGCACAACAAAAGCCAAAGTTTAATGCTTACTGAAATTTTAAATGGAAAATTTAAGCCAAAATTTGCGCAAAACAAACTTACTTCAAGTCCTATTGTTAAAGTGAATGACAATTCGTATTTTGCTATTGGTCGACAACGAAGCACAGGCTCAGCCGATTACATTATTTTAATTTATGATGTTCAAGCAATTTCTGGATGGTTAAAAAAGGTGTCACCGAACAGTGGTGAATACGTTTTTATGAACCAATCGCATCAAATTATCGCCAGCTCTAAACAGATAATAGAGCAAGCGACTGCGTTAAAAAATTATTGGCCAGACTTGGCCAATTATCAGAGTCAAAAAACAGTATTAACTAGTGATAGTAATTACTTTATGCAGCCTATGGATGAGTTACCTATTCACGCAGCATTTTACGAGCACAAACCCCAATTAATAAGCTCAATTAAGTATGAGATATTACTAGAGTTTACTTTTTTAACGCTATTTTTAAGTATTATGTTTGGCGTGTTTTTTTGGTTAAGTCAGCGCATTTTTATAAAGCCGATGACTCACTTAATGTCATACCTTGAGAGTAACGGTACACAACAAGAAGAGCAGCTAAATTACAAAGTACCACTGAGCTGGCAGCCTTGGTTTTCTAAAGTGAAGCGTGTATTTACTAAAAACAAACAGTTAGTTGATTCATTACAAAGTGCAAATAAAGCTCTGGACGACCAAGTTCAGCTGCAATCAGAAAAGCTTAGCCGCAGTTACGAAGCGAAAGAGCGCCACTTAGCTTTACTCAACACTATGCTAAACAGTGTGCCAGACCTTATTTACTTTAAAAATATTGATGGTTCATTCTTAGGATGCAATAAAGCATTTGAGGCGTATATCGGTAAAGATCAAACTGCATTAGTTGGTAAATATGTAGATGATTTAGGTGACAATGATCAGCAAATAAATGCGCTTGAAAAACAAGTATTACAAAACAGAAATAGTGTTGAACAGCGAATAGAAACCGATACAAAATCGTATCAACTTACTATTGCACCTTTTTATAACGAGCACCAACACCTGTTAGGAACCATGGGTATTGGCCGCGATATTACTGAACAGCAACAAACATTATTGGCCTTAAAATCATCTGAATCTAAATTTAGAAGTGCCATTGAATTTGCGGCTAACTGCGTGGTTTTACTCTCGCTTGAACACACAATATTACAAGTTAATAAAGCAGCAAGAAAGCAGTTTTCTGATCAGCCAGTACTAGTTGGGGAGCAGTTGAAAGCATTATTTGATGACTCCCAATGGCAGCAAATAAAAAGCACATTAGCGCAATTGCTAGATGACAAAAAACGCGTATACCATTTAACGCTTGCTCAAGGGGGTTTAACAAGCTGGTTGCAACTAAGTGTATCGCTTGTCTGGGATGAAAACCGCGATCCAGCTTATTATGTTATACACATTCAGGATGTGAGTGCCTTAACTAAATCAAAACTTGATGCCGAACGAGCAACCCTAGCTAAAAGCCGCTTTATAGCCAATTTAAGTCATGAAATACGTACCCCTTTGAACGCTGTTTTAGGGTTGCTTGATATGTTAATTGAGCAGGGCTTAACGCAAAAGCAATTACAACAAACGGATCAAGCTAAGCATGCAGCACAAAGCTTGTTATTAATGCTTAATAGAATGCTTGATTTTGCACGTATTGAAGGTTCGCAAACCGATTTAAAACAAGCGTCTTTTAGCATGGTTGAGCTAGTAGATATTTGTGAAAGCTTAACGGCTCCATTGTGCGAAGGAAAAGGTATTGAATTTTTTATTGATATTGACCCGCTAATAGCACCTGATTTGATATGCGACAGTATACGTTTGCAGCAAATATTAGGTAACTTATTAACTAATGCCGTTAAGTTTACAAAAACAGGTTCCATTACTTTAAAAATGGAACTTATTGAAAGCGATAGCCTAGAGCAACAGCATATTTGCTTTAAAGTAATTGATACTGGCATGGGTATAGATGAAGCCGATCAAAGTCGCTTATTCGACGCTTTTACTCAAGGTGATGAATCTTCAACACGCATACACCAAGGGGTTGGGCTAGGTTTAGCTATTGTTAAACATGCAGTATCGTTAATGGGTGGGGAGATTGCTTTAAAGAGTAAAAAAGGCCACGGCAGCGAATTTTATTTCAGTATTAGCTTTTTAGTTGATACCACTAAAAACACAGTGTTACCGACTAATACATTGGCTATTTTATCTGATCAAAGTAAAGAGCTTAAGCAGGTGACAAATGCATATAACGAACTTGCTAATATTAATTTAGATGAGGTACTAAAATACCCAATTAAGCTCTCTAATACTCAAAAAATAATAATTGATGCAGCTGACTTACCTGCACTTTTAAATGTTGAAGCGATTAATGATTCGTTATCAGCTAAAGAAACATCGGTAATTATTATTAATCATCAGCACACACTTAATTTACCGACAAGCGAGCACTTAGCTGCGCATCACGTTAAAGCATCGGCATTAGGGCAAAGGCTATTTAGTTTGAACTCTCAGCAAAAGCCCATAGTTAGTACAAGTGCCGCAGTACACAGTTCAACTGAAAGTAAAGCTGATATATCGGGTCTACTTGTATTAGCAATTGATGATAATCAGCTTAACTTAGAAATAATTAGCAGTGTTCTTCGCCAAGCAAACGTAAATGTTGTCACGGCTTTAAGCGCATCAATTGGTATGGAATTATTGCAAGTTTTAAAGCCTGACTTAATATTGATGGATGTGCAAATGCCGAAAATCGATGGCTGTCAAGCAACCGCTTTGATTCGTCAACAGTTTGACGCAAAGCAACTGCCTATTTTTGCTTTAACGGCTCATTGTGAACCTGCTGATGTAGAACGTTCTTTAAAGTGCGGCATGAATAAACATTTAACTAAACCGGTTGTTGCTAAAGTACTTATTGATGCAATTGCTGATTTAAACTTAGTTAAACCAAGCTTTTTTGAAAAATCATTTGCTTTAACGCAGTTTAGTATGGATGAAAAACTACTTAATACGATGATTGATAAATTTGCTAGCTTGTGTGAAACCCAGCTATCGCAACTAGAAGAAACAACCAATAAGGATGATTTGGTACGTTTAGTGCATAGTATCAAGGGTGTAGCTGGTAATTTAGGTTTTAGACGATTATCACATTGTGCTTTATTGTGTGAAAGAACGCTTAAAACAACTAATAAGCCTATTGAAATAACACTACAAGAGCTTATCATACAGCTAGAACAGGTAATTGTTTTTATAAAAGGGCTAGGGGTTAGGGATGTCGAAAAGAGCTAAAGTACTTATTGTGGATGATGATCCAATCAACAGATTAGTACTTGAAAAAACACTTAAAGCAGAACACGACGTGTTCTTGGTTGAAAGTGGTGAAAAAGCACTGACCTTTGTAAAAACAGCGCAAGTTGATTTAATAATTCTTGATGTAATTATGCCTGGAATTGACGGCTATCAAGTACTTGTGGAGCTTAAAGAAAACCCAATAACTCAGTCTATTCCTATTATATTTATATCAGCCAATCGTAGCCATGATGATGAAGCAAAGGGCTTAGAGCTCGGTGCAATGGACTACATAACCAAGCCATTTAGTCCTTCTATTGTTCGCGTTAGAGTGCGCAACCAACTCCTCATAAAGCAAAAAAATGATTTGCTAGAAATGCTAGCTTCGATAGATGGCTTAACTGAAATACCAAATAGACGCTACCTTGATGAAAACTTATCTCGAGAATGGCGCCGCAGCAAGCGAAGTGGAACACCGCTATCGGTGTTACTTATGGATATAGACCACTTTAAACGTTACAACGATTGCTACGGACACCGTGCTGGCGATGAGTGTTTAAAGAATGTTGCGCAAGCACTTGCAGCTCAATGTGAACGTGGCAGTGACTTTATTGCTCGTTATGGCGGAGAAGAATTTGCTGCTGTGCTACCAGGAATTGATAAGCATGAGGCAATGGAGTTTGCTAATAAATTACGCAATGCTGTAAATGCTTTGAATATAGAACATAAAGCTTCATTAAATGCAGACCACATCACTATAAGTATAGGTATTGCCACTACACGAAGTGGTAAAGTGTATGCTGAGCAAGCATTGTTAGAAGAGGCCGATTTAGGCTTATATGCCGCTAAAGATGCAGGGAGAGATAGAATAGTCGCACGCTAAAAACTTAATATACAAAAAACGCCAATATTCATATATTGGCGTTTTTGTATCGAACTACTTTTTATTGGTTACTGCGTGATCATACCTAAAGCGGTGTCACCAATGCCCACTAACTTATCATTTTTAAATACAAGTGGCGTACATTCATCTTTTGTTGTTTTTGAATCTGAATGCTTGCTATGCGTTACATAAAAAAGTACTTGGTATACATCGTCATCTTTTTTTAATAGCTCAGTGAAATTAGGCGTTTTTAATTGCGTTAAAACAGACTGGTAGCTGCTATCCATTTTTAGCTCCGATATAACTTCACGATTATTTTTATGCTGTGCTTGCCAGCTTGATGAGTTTTTCCCTGCCCAATGAGTCTCAGCTTCGCCATCTGACACGGCAATAACACAGCCTGTTAAAAATGGAGCGATTAAAGCGGCTGCTAAAAGTGATTTTTTCATTTTTATTTACCTTAATAAGATTTTTAATTGGTTATTAACTGTATTAAAGCAAAGAGTAGACCATATTGATAAGTTGTTATAAATCAGTTTGTTAAGTGAGTTAAGCTGTTTTTATCTAATAAAATATTAAATATATTAGTAAAAACAGCCATTTTTTAGCTTATTTGATTACTACAATAAAATGATTAAACCAAGCGGTTGCGTGATTCACCTTTAGTAAATGCCGCAATATTCAAACTTACTTCATTAATTAAACGCACAATAGATTCAGTACTTGCCCATGCAATATGTGGAGTAAGTAATAAGTTATTGCCTGTGTAATTAGCAAGTGGATTTGAAGTTTCAGCAGGTTCTTTAGTTAGTACATCAACACCCGCTCCAGCAATTAGGTTTTGCTTAAGCGCTGTTGCTAAGTCGGCTTCGTTAATAATACCACCACGTGCTGTATTAATAATTATAGCGCTTGGCTTCATCATTTTAAGCTCATTAAGTGCGATTAAATCACGTGTTTCATCTGTAAGCGGGCAGTGTACGCTGATTATATCGGCTGTTTTAATGACGTCTTCAAAAGGCGTACGACCATCGCGACATTTAACCCCTTTACGCTCTGCAACAATAACATTAGCGCCAAATGCCTCAGCCACTTTAGCAACGCCTTTGCCTAGCGTACCGCCGCCTATAATGGCAAATGTTTTACCTTGCAAGTCGTTAAAGCTGTAATCGAGTATGCAAAACATTTCACTTTTTTGCCATGCGCCTTGCTGGCAATCCGCCTGATAGCGGTGGGTGTTACCCAGTAAGTTAGTAATTAAAGAAAATGTATGTTGAACAACTGAAGGGGTTGAGTAGCCAGCTACATTAGTTACGGCAATACCAAATTCTTTAGCGGCTTCTAAATCAACATTATTAGTACCGGTTGCACTTACGCAAATTAATTTCAGCTGTGTTAGCTGACTAATTGTATCGCGATTCAAAACTGCTTTATTAGTGATTAATACATCAGCGCCTTGGCAATGCTCAATAACTTGCTCTGGGCTGGTAAGTTCATAAGTCGTTAATTTACCAAGTTGTTCTATACACGAAAGAGATGTTTTAGCTAACGTTGCGTTATCAAGAATAGTAATGTTCATTATGAGCCCTAAAATAAGTGGATCTGAAAGAGTTAAAATCGTAAAAAAGAGGCTTACGATCCATCAAAAATCTAAAATATGGGCTTAAGGTACTACGAAAGAAAGGCTTTGTTAATGCTATTACTACCAAATGATTAGAGGGCTATGTAGTAGTGGTCTGCCCACTAACAGATTGAGAACATGGTATTTTGCTAGACTGATCAGTTTTATTGCACTTATAAGCAAGCCTATGGTCATAGAAGGTAATTAAACTCGGCTTTAAAGCAGGTTGCTAAAATAAAAAATCGTTTTTTTGGTTATTTCGCATTTTAGATTGGCTGAGTTATAATCGGATATAGACATAAACGGTGCGCTTTAGCGTGCCGTTTTTTAACATTGTAGATGTAGTAATGAGTGAATTAGAAGATAAATACGCAGATATACGCCCATACAACGACGACGAAGTTGCGGCGTCGCTTACACGTTTGATTAACGATGATGCGTTTATTGATGTAATAGCAAAGTATAATTTACCGCGCTTTTTATCGGCAGTGCCTTTTATTGCACGTCCAATGGTAAGAAGTCAGTTACGCAAAAAATGGGGCAAAGTAAGCACCGTTGAAGATGTGCAAAATGAAGTGGCGCAATACTTAGATAAACTAGTGAAGCGCACCACATCAAAAGTTACCTTTTCTGGGCTAGAGCAGTTAGACGCTAATCAGGCCTATTTATTTATTTCAAACCACAGAGACATAGTGCTTGATCCTGCATTAGTTAATTGGGGTTTATATCAGCATAAAATGAAAACAGTGCGTATTGCTATTGGCGATAATTTATTGCAAATACCTTACATTACTGAGCTTATGCGTTTAAATAAAAGTTTCATTGTTAAGCGCTCTGCTAAAGCACCAAAAGAAATGTTAAAAGCATTAACCCAGTTATCGTCATATATCTATGACTCTTTAATCGGTGGAAATTCTATTTGGATTGCACAAAAAGAAGGGCGTGCAAAAGACGGTTTTGATCAAACAGATCCTGCCCTTTTAAAAATGTTGCAATTAAATGGACGTAAACAAAAGAAAGAATTTGGCGATTATATTAAAGAGTTAAAAATAGTGCCTGTTTCTATTTCTTATCAATATGAACCGTGTGCAATTGCTAAGGCTAAAGAGCTTTATCATAAACAGCATCATGGTGAATATATTAAGTCAGCGGGTGAAGATATTGCCAGTATTGTTGAAGGCTTTAGTTCGGCTAAAGGGCATGTGCATTTAGCATTTGGACAGCCAATCGAATCTAAATGTGATAGTGCTGAAGAGCTTGCTAAAACAATTGATAGGCAAATTGTAGATTCGTTTTATTTGCACCCAGGTAATTACATTGCTGGTGGCTGTAAAGAGGCGGTAATAGATTCTCCTGATACAGCGACGTTTGAACAGCGTTTAGCCTGTGTACCAGAAGAGTTAAAACCGTTAGTGCTGGCCATGTACGCTAAGCCATTTCACCGTAAAACAGAGATAAATACCAATAGCTGTGAGTATTAATAATCCCAGCTCAACAAAACTAAGCAGCAATTAAATTGCTGCTTTTTTTTTGCTCAAAAATAACGCTATACTAATACCTCCTCTTCAACTGGGCGGTACTTATGCATGCAACAAATTGAAATATTTGATATTCCAAGTCCTTGCAAAAGTATTTGCTTAGTTAACAACAGAGGATATTGCAAAGGGTGTTATCGTAGTCGGGATGAACGCTTTTCGTGGAATACCTTATCGAACGACCAAAAAAAGAAGGTGCTTAGTTTGTGCCAGCAGCGCTACAAGCGCTACCTTCAAAAAAAGCAGCAAAATGCAGTGCCAAGCACGCAGGCGCAGCAGCAAGGGTTCGACTTTTAAAAGCTTAATCCATATTTGGCTCTTAGTGCGTACACAGTGCCATTGTTAGTTAGGTTAATTAGTGACATTTTAAGCTTTTCTACTAAGTTTTCATTACGTTTATTTAAATAATGATAAAGCGGATAAGTATTCAACACTTCTTTTACAAAACAGCCTTGAGGTGACGGGAGCTCATTGTTTTGCATTATAAAGTTAATCATTAAAGCTCCCTGTACTTTTTTCTGAGCAAGCAAATTAAGTTGGGTATTCATGCTTTTAACTTTAATAATATTCCCTGCAAACTGTGTGCTTGCTAAATAATGTTCTTGCACAGGGTAGCCATCAACAATTGCGACGCTATCGAGTTGTTCTAAACTGTTAGGTAAACAGTTTTTATATAATACTAAGTCAAACTTAAATAGCTCATAATCGACTCTAATTAAGTTTTCGTATTTTTCTTCAACGCTTGCATCTCTTCCTAACTGCCCATCAAGTACGCCATTATTTGCAGCGAGCAAAGCATTTTGGTGACTAAAATCGATTATATGTATTTTAAAACCGATATCTGCGTATGCTAACTTTAATAGCTCTAAGGCGTAATCAGCTTGAGGTGTACTTTGCGGACGATTAAAAGTGAGGTTGTATTGATGACTAAAACAAGAGGCACTAAAAAATAAATTTACCAATAATAACAAGATACTAAAATGTCTATTCATTATCAGTTCCAATTACTACAGAAATAAATAAAATAAGACGCGTATAATAACAAGGAGATTACCTCTTGCCCAGTTTAGAGGGGGAATCAAATAATCTTAAAAGCGAATGAGGAAGTATTGTGAGTTTTAATTTATGCCTATTACCACGTGAAGAAAAATATCAAATTCAGTTAGATTATGAAGCGTCTTTTTGGGCGTATCAAATTAAGCGTAATAAAAAAACGAGAGAGCAAGTTTACAACACAATCCACAGCCGCCCAGTGGCAGAGCAAATGGTTTTGAAACAAAAATTTGAACAGTATTTAGCGCTAATGCTTAGCTAAATATCGATATAAAAATGTATAAAGTTGAAGTGTTAAATGAACTAAAAACCCCACTTGTGAATAAATTTTACAAAAAGCACAGCGTAAGAGGGCGTGCTAATAAACAAGATAAGGTATGGGTTACTTACTATAATAATGAAATAGTGGCAGCATGTAGGTTACAAGATAAAACAGAGTTTTTATTTTTATCTACCATGTTTGTTGCGCTGGAACATCGCGGTAAAGGGATTGCAAAACAATTGCTTTCAACACTCTTAAAGTCGCAAAATAGAGAGATAAAGACCTTCGCATATGAAAACGTAGCTGATTTATATTGTGCTATTGGTTTTAACCAGGTGTTAACATATACTCTTGCTTTACAAGTACTTTTTGATACTTACAAACATCGAAATATAGTCGCTCTAGAGTACCCATAATAATAAATAATAATATGGAATAAGCATGAGTAAATGCGTTAATGGGATCATTAGTTGCTTTGTAGTTTTAATAACTATTCTAAGTTGCCAAGTAGGGGCACAAGTAAAACGCTTATCTCCAAGCGAAGGCTTATCGCAAAGCTACGTTAATACAATGCTTATAGACACTAACGGTTACCTTTGGCTTTCGACAGAGGCCGGGCTTAATCGTTATGATGGCTATCAAGTTATTCCAATAAACGGCCCTAATGGTGAGTTAGAAGAGGCGATCATCGATCGTATTTACCAAGACCCTCAAGGGCACATTTGGATAGCCTCTTTACTTGCAGGCCTATTTAGATACGACCCCGTAACAGATTCATATCAGCAATTTCTAGTAAAACCTACCAGTGAAGAAGAAATTATCAATCAGTCTGTTTTTAGTATGGTGGCCGTTGATAAAAAAACACTTTGGATTGGCCGAGGCCGCGATTTTGCAAAGCTTGATATAGCAACCGGAAAAATAACAACTATTTTTGAGCTGCCTGCTAAATATAAAAATACTCTTGTGAGAAAGCTGTTTGCCTACAATGGTTATATATTTATAGGTACAAGCCATGGCGCATACGTATTTGATATTGCAACAGAGCAAGTTAGACCCCTACAGCACTTAAAAGGTGAAGCTGAACATATTTACCAAAATAATGTTAAGTCGTTCGCATTAGGTGAAAATAAACAGTTGTTAGTAGGGGCGGTACAAGGCTTATACGAAGTTGATATTAGTAACTTATCAAAAATGTTTGAACGCCCAGATTTACCTTTTAAAAGTAAAGTATTACTAAGTGACTTAAATGTGTGGAGCATAGTAAACGAACACGGAACAATAGATTTAGCTACCGACAAAGGCTTGTTTAAATTTGATTTAAACACAAAAGAGATGATTAAAAACACTCGAATAGCCCAAAGTAAGTACACACTTGCCGATACCAGTATTATTGATATGGCTAAAGATAAATCGGGTGGTACGTGGGTTGCGACTAAGACTGATGGAGCGTTTTACTTATCTCACGACAGCTATCATTTTAATAATGTCGATGGCACTTTGCTCGGGGGGGATGGTTTATCACATCACTCTATCTGGGGGATTACCGAATATAAAGATAAGCTTTGGCTTGCAACGCATAACGGTATTACCGAGGTTGATTTAAAAACAAATATTGGTAAAGCTTATTTAAAAGACTACAAAGTCGACTTACTCACCACTGAGTTTACCGTATATGAGATAACGCCCTATAAAGATAATTTATGGCTTTATACAAACCGTGGTTTATTTATTTTTGACCCTGTAACGCATCAAGTTAGCGAACCTAAAGTGCATAATCCTGCTAATCAAGAGCTGATTACTGGTAGAGTGCATGGCGTTACACTCATGCCAAATGGCGATCTATACTTTGTGCACTCAGATCATGGGGTATTTATATACAATATAGATTCTCAAGTAATAACGCGTTTGGGTGGCCAGTTTGACCAGTTTGAACCCTTTTTAGCTCATGGCTTTTTACCCGCGTTGAACAATAAACCAGATTCACCATTATTTTTTAATGCTGGAATTTTATATCAAGTAAACCCAAGTGATTTAGCACTTAAAATGATTTACAAAGTGCCAAAACAGCACGAAAACGTAGCCATTAGCGTGCTTTCTTATTTAATTGATAACAACAATATATTGTGGATATCACTTTCTAATTTTGGCTTGATAGGCCTTGACGCATCTACTTATCAATTAGTACATACAATCGATTTAGAGAAGAATAAATTAGGCACATTGCTTTACGATATGGTGCTAGATGATGATGGCATGATCTGGATGAGTAGCCATAAAGGCATTTGGCGATTAAACCCAGAAACACTTCATTTTCAACAATTTTCTACTTCAGAAGGGCTACTCTCTGCTGAGTTTAATAGTAATGCCATGGCACAGCTCAAAGATGGCCATATTGCGTATGGTAGCTTAAAAGGTTTTACTTATTTTCACCCAATGGAAAACCAAAATTACCAATCACTTATTGATCACGTAAATATTACGCGAGTTGATTTAATGTCACGAGATCTATCGCTTGATTTAAAACAGCCGCTCAACGAAGTTGTGTTAAATCATGATGATATTGGGCTTGAAGTGGCATTTTCGGCTATGGCATTTAGTAATCAAGAACGCATCATTTATGAGTATCAACTCGATAACGGACAAAAAAGTTATACTCGAAATAACAACCGCGTATTGTTTCCAAAATTGAATCCAGGTAATTACCAATTAAAAGTTTGGGCTAAAGACCCCCTGACTGGCGAATATACCTCGCCTGCTATTTTAAAAATAAAAGTAAAGTATCCGCTTTGGCGTGCACCTTATTTTATGGTGCTTTACGCCATGCTGTTTATTGGTTTTGTTGCTATGTGGGTTATGCGCCGTAATAAAATTCAGCGTATTTTATTGGCAGCAAATAAAGAAAGTAAAGAAAGCGAAGCGCGTTTAAAGCTAGCGCTTGAAGGCAGCGAGTCGGGTGTTTGGGATTGGGAATCAAGTAATCCAAGTATTTACCAACCTCGCTTAGCGAGTGAGTTAGGCTACGAAAATGAAACCGTGAGCCTTGATGAATATTTATCTAAAATTCATCCGCAAGATAAACAATTATTTCGCTTAGAGTGGCTTGAGTTTTTATCTACCGATAAAGGTTACTTTAATTGCACCTACCGCCTGCGCCATGCAAAAGGTTATTGGCGCTGGTATAAGGATTTTGGAAAAGTCGTTGAGTGGGATGATAAAACTCCACAAAAAGTAGCGGGTACTTATACTAATATGACCCGTGAGATGGTGTTTGAAGAACACGCTTTACTATTTACGGCAGCATTTGAGCAAACACGTGATTGGGTGTTTATACTCGATAAAAACTTAAATATTCGGGCTTCTAATAAATCACTGCAAACCGCCTTTAACTTCTCCGCAGAGTCGTTATCTAGTCGGACTTTAAATTTAGGTATATCGCGCAGCAATCGTTTTGATTATTTACGCATTATGCAAAAGCTATCTGTTGGGGAGCATTTTTCGTGCGAAGACAGTGTGGTTTTAGCTAATGGTGAATCGCGTCATGTACTTGTGAAAATAAGTGCAGTGGCCGATAACGAGCAGCGCCTTAATAGTTATGTCATTATTTTAACCGATATAAACGCACAAAAATCAGCTGAAAATGAGCTGCACTTATTGGCCAACTACGATGCCTTAACTGGGCTGCCAAATCGTACATTATTTAATGACCGCGTTGAACACGCCCTTGAACAAGCAAAACTGCATGGATGCAAAGTGGCTTTGTTACATATCAATATTAAACGTTTTAAATACTTTAATGACTCATTAGGGCACGAAGCGGCTGATGAGCTAATTAAAGAAGTTGCTGAGCGCTTAAAGTGCTCTTTGCGACCATCGGATAGTGTTGCGCGATTTGGTGGCGATGAGTTTGTTGTGCTAGTAGAAGATATTCATCAGATAGAGCAAGTACTTATAATATGTACTAAGTTGATGGATTGCGTGAATCAAAATATTGCGATTAATGGCCAAGTTGTAAACGTTAATTTAAGTATTGGTGTGTCGATATCGCCAGATGACGCAGAGCAAGGCCCTGCTCTTTTAAAAGCTGCGAGCATAGCGTTATATCATGCAAAAGACTCTTTAGAAGGGCGCTACCAGTTTTATAAGCAAGAGATGAACCAGCATGTTCAAAGAGCGCTGCATCTTGAATCTCAGCTTACTAGAGCGTATCGAGAAGAAGAGTTTTGTAATTACTATCAGCCTATTATTAATGCTAAGAGCCAAAAAACAGAAGGTTTTGAAGTACTGCTGCGTTGGCCCGAAAATAAACTAGTACAAACTCAAGAGTTTTCGCTGGCTGCAGAGGGGATAGGCTTAATTACAAAAATTATGCTGCAGACCTTTGCGCGCGCTTTATTGGAGTTAAAAGAGTGGCGAAAAGCCTCACCTAACCTGTATTTATCTATTAACTTATCGGCACTAGATTTTGAGTTTAAAGAACTCGTACCTGAAATTAAAAAAGCGTTAAATAATTCAGGTGTATCATCTGAGGCAATTGTTTTTGAAATAACCGAATCAATATTAATGCGTGATTCAAAAGAAGCGCTGCACAGCATGGAACAACTTAAAAAGTTGGGTTGTAGATTGTACATGGATGATTTTGGTACAGGTTACGCATCGCTTACCTATTTAAAACGTTTTCCTATTGATGTACTAAAAATAGATAGAAGCTTTGTACAAGACATAGGCATAGATTCTGATGATGAGGCCATTATCCAATCAACACTCGCGCTTGCAGATAGTTTAGGCAAAGAGTGTGTCGCGGAAGGCGTAGAAAGCTCGCACCAACTTGCTTTTTTAAAGGCGAGAGGGTGCAAGCATTTCCAAGGGTATTTATTTAGTAAACCGGTACCTAATACCGAAGTACTCGCGCTTATTAATCGCGATTGGAGTGATATATTTAATTAATAATAGCAGTACTTATTTAAGGCCTTTTACCGCAGTGTCTGCAAAACAAATGGCTGTTATGCTCATTTAACTGCGTTTTAATGGCCTTATTAGCTTCTAGTTTACTCAAGCCTAGCTTATGGCGTAGCTCTTCTAGGTGTACTTGTTGGGTGTCATTAAGTGTGCCATCTTGAATTGACTCGTGCACAGCGTCTTCAAAAAACTGACGCCGTTTACGTATCTGTTCTGAAAAACTAGATGCCAGTAATCCGGTAGGAATAGCGACCATACCCATGCTCAGTAGTGTGATAACGCCACCGAAAAACTTACCCAATGGCGTTATAGGTACTACATCGCCATAACCAACGGTCGTTAGTGTTGCCATTGCCCACCACATAGCCGCAGGAATAGAGCCAAATTTATCGGGTTGTATATCGTGCTCAATTAAATAAATTCCGCATGAAGCTAAAATAAGCACAACGGCCATTATAAAAAAAGCAGCCATTAATGAACTACCTTCATCGTTAAAGGCTTTTAAAAGTAGCTGCATGGCGCGTGAGTAGCGAGTGAGTTTAAATACTCTTAATAATCTGAGTATGCGTAAAAAACGTAAATCGAGAGGAAATAAAAACATCATTAAGCTTGGCAAAATCGCTATTAAGTCGATTAACGCCAGTGGTGATAAAAAATACTTTAATCTGCGTTTGTTGTTCGAGCCTTCCATTGCTACATAGTGTGTTTTATCTACACAGGCCCAAAGTCTGGCTAAGTATTCAATAGCAAAAATAGCGACCGATACAATTTCTAAAACTAAGAATTCGTTGTAATACTGCTCTGCCACACTTGGGATTGACTCAATAACAATGGCTACAACGTTAATCATTATTATGCTAATGAGCGCAAGATCAAGAATATGCCCTGAACGTTGATATTGACCTGTACCTTCAAACAGGCGAGCCATTTTTTGACGTAACGTTTGCGGTTCATTCATTATTTAAGTTTAAGTACCATGTTAATACTGCCTTCTTCAAAGTCGCGACTAATTTTAAAACCTAGCTTACGGGCAAGTTCGATCATCCCTGTATTCTCTGGTAAGGTTATGCCTTCAATCGACTCCACACCTTGGCGTTTGCAGTGATTAATTGCAGCGCTCATTAGTATACGACCAAGCCCTAAGCCTTGGCAGTCTGAGCGCACTACAATAGCAAACTCAGCATGTAGGTTATCGGGGTCCATAATGACGCGAGACACACCCAGTGTACGGGTTTTACCTTCAAAGCGTTGGCACACAATAAACGCCATTTCACGGTCGTAATCAATTTGCGTCATTTTAGCGAGTTGATCGTGGTTAAACTGTGGAAGCTCGCCAAAAAAGCGTTTATATCTGTCTTCTTTGTTAAGTGACTCGTCAAATGCTTTATGGGCTTGTTCATCTTCCGGTTTTATCGGTCTGAGCGTAGCTTGAGTGTTGTTTTTAAGTGTTACCACTTCAACAAGTTCAATAGGGTAGGGACGAATAGATAAGCGCTTACGATTGCTCTGAGCTTGATAGCGGTTAAGTGTCATAGTGGCATCGAGCACTAAAAACTGCCCATTGCTGGCAAGTATAGGATTTAGTTCCATTGAGCTTATATCGGGTTGATCAATAACTAACTGAGAAATACGCGTTAGCAGTGCACATAAACGATACTTATCAACTTTCTCGGGGAGTATGCGCTCCTTTAATACGCCTTTGTCGTGCGCTGCAGCAATTAAATACTTTGCCAAGTTCATATTCAGTGGAGGCAAAGCAACGGCGGCTTGTGCATATTCAAGGCCGGTGCCTGCTTCACCTAATAATATAACTGGGCCAAAATTAGGCTCGGTTTTAATTGCAATTCGCAGCTCATTTGCGCCTGCTCGCGGCGCCATTTTTTGTAATGAAAACCCTTCAATAACAGCATCCGGATAAGTGTTTTTAATACGGATAAGCATTGCAAAAGCAGTTTGTTCAACCTCGTTGGCGTCGTTTAAATTAAGCACCACCCCACCTACTTCAGACTTTGAGGCAATACTTGGACTAATCAGTTTTAATGCGACTGGAAAACCAAGCTCTATGGCTTGCTCTTTGGCTTCTGTTGGGGTGTAAGCGACCTCAGTTTGAATGCATTTAATACCATAGTGGTTCAATACTTGGCTTGCCTGATGAGTAGGTAAGTAGCTTTGTCCATCATCTAAAAACTCATTAATAAGGGTTCTAGCTGCCACCTTATTTATTTTAGCGTCATCAGTGTTCGACTCGGGTGTTTGCGTTAAATGCTTTTGGTTACGACGATACGTTACCAAGTGCATAAACGCGCCTACAGCCCCTTCGGGCGTACGATAAGTGGGTATTGCGTTGTTTGAGCACACTTTTCTGGCAGCGTAAGATGCGTCTTCACCCATAAAGTTAGTTATAACGTAAGGGCGTGCCATTTTAGGTAATGTTTGTAAGGTTTCTACAATAATGTTGGCGTAGTCTTCGCTGGGCGCAAGCGCTGAGGGAGTATGGATAATCAGTAAGTTTTTAACTTCTTTTGCGTGCAGTAAAATTTCTAATGCTTGCTTATAACGCGCAGGTGCTGAGTCGCCAAAAATATCCACAGGGTTTGAGGTGGTTTCTGATTGTGGAATGACTTTATTTAGTGCATTTCGGGTTTCAATGCTTAGCTCTGCTAATTTACCGGAGTTTTGAATAAGCTCATCAACAGCCATAACACCCGGGCCGCCACCATTAGTTAAAATTGTCAGTTGTTCTACTTTTAATAATTTTGGATGCATGGCGAGTGTTTGTGTCGCTGCAAATAGCTCTCGTAAATCATTTACACGCAGCATACCCGCTCGTTGAAATAACGCATCGTAAACAGCGTCAGAGCTTTGCTTTCCACCGGTGTGAATTTCGGCTGCAAGTGCGCCCGCAGTTGTTTTACCTGTTTTAATCGCAATTACAGGTTTACTAAAGGCCGCGGCTCTTGCTGCTGATATAAAGCCACGAATATCTTCAATGTTATCTATGTAGAGTAAAATAGCTTTGGTTTTAGCATCACGACCTAAAAAGTCGAGTAGTTCATTAAAGTTTATATCAAGGCAATCGCCTACTGATACAAAATATGAAAAGCCAATTTCTTTGTTTTTAGCCCAATCTAAAATGGTTGAGCATACTGCTGCTGATTGCGATACAAATGCTATTTTACCTGGGCTTGCCACAGTATGTGAAAAGCTCGCATTTAACCCAATATGAGGGATCAGCAAGCCTAAACAGTTGGGTCCAAGCAAAGTAACTTGCTTGGCTTGAGCGCATGCTTTAAGCGCGCTTTTTTGCTCCCCAGATAGCCCATCGGCAATAACAATAGCGGTTTTACAGCCAAGCTCTCCTAGCTGCTCAATAATATCAATTAAGGTGTTTTTGTTAGTACAAATAACAGCAAGGTCAGGTACTTTTGGTAAGTCAGCAATAGAGGGATAAGCAAGTACGCCATGTACTGCGCTATGGCTTGGAGTAACAGGCATTATCGGCCCTTTAAAACCGCCCTGAAGTAAGTTGCGCATAACCACAAAACCAGCCCGAGTTGATATGTTAGAGGCGCCAATAACGGCCACTGAGCTTGGGTTAAAAAATTGGGTTATACGCTTAAGGCTCATGGTTTTTCCTAGGCTGATTAAATTTTGCGTTATTTATAGTCTCAATGTACCCTGTTTACTGTGTTATTTCGAGCGTCTCGATGCTTATTATTGATATCAATCAAGGAGATTATTGTGAATAAAACCCCCGGTTTTTACATTGTTATAGCGGCTATTTGTTTAAGTATAGGCTTAATTAGCTTAGGGTTTATTTTAAAAAGTACCGCTTTGAGTGTGAAAGGGATGGAACGTACTGTGCAGGTTAAGGGATTGGCCGAGCGAGAAGTAATAGCCGATACGGTAATTTGGCCTCTGCAATTTAGTGATGCCGACAATAACCTTGAAAAATTAGTAAGCCGGGTTGAGAAAAAAAATGATGCGGTAACTGCTTTTTTAAAACTCCATGGTTTTGACGACGATGAAATAACAATAGGTAGCCAGTCAGTTATTGATAAGCAAGCACGTGAATACAGTAATGAAAATCAACAATTTAGATACATAGTGCGCTCAAATATTATTGTTTATTCTGCTGCGCCAGATAAAGTGCAAAACGCGCTGAGTAAAGTAAGCCAGCTTGCTAAACAAGATATCGCAATAGTGCAAGATAGCTACGAAACAAAAGTTGAATACATCTTTACTGGCCTCAATGATGTAAAGCCTGCGATGGTGCAAGAAGCAACTGAAAAAGCGCGTGAAGTCGCTAATAAATTTGCTAAAGACTCTAATTCAAAATTAGGCAAAATAAAAACAGCTCGCCAAGGGCAATTTAGTATCAGTAATCGAGATTCAAACACACCGCAAATAAAAAATATAAGAGTGGTAACCAGTGTTGAATATTATTTAAATGACTAGGAAATAATATGTCAGAGTCTAAATATGGTCAGTTTGTACTGGCGCCCCGTTCGTATTTTTTCACTGCTATAGCGAGCGTAGTATTTGCGTTTATAGGCTTTAGTTATAATGCATGGCGGATGGAGGCAAGTGAAGATAACAACAATACACGCATTGCTAGCTTTCAAATCTTACAAGAACTAGCCGAGCTTGAGCTTATTGTATTTGCAGCACATTACGATAATAACAAAATAGATGGCAGCCCCAGAAAAGGCTGGGTTAAAGTTAACTTAATTCATGACTTAAGCTACTTAGCCGTTGATAAAGTACATTTAAAAACAAAAGACTTACAAAAGGTCTGGCAAACAAATTGGCCAAATATGGTTGATCACCAAAGTGCTGCACAATCTATTACACATGCCATAGACAGTGTGCGTACAGAAGTTGTGAGTGAATTAAAGCGCCTTGATTAAGTGAGCAACTTGCGCCGTTGAGCGTTGCAAGTAAGCGGCGCTCAGTAAAATTGTGGTCTCGTTAACTTTTTGCCCTTTTATTACGTTGGCAAGCTGTTGTTTAGCGTTAGGATTTTGTTTTTGTTCTATTTCCATTAATGCTAACAAAGCTGAAAATTCATGCTTTACCGGTGTGCTAGGTTTATTTGCATAGGCTATGTAGCAGGCCACCGGTGTCAAACCATGAGAGTTGGGCTGAGCCAGCGCTTTAGCTAACTCATCATTTGATTCAAACAACATCAAAGAGCGCACATAGTTAAATGGCAGCTTTGTCGCATCGGCATGCTTAAACACATTGTGCAGTACATTATTTCCTTGTGCATCTTGTACTAAAAAGCCTTTATTTACTTTCAGCGCAGGGGTAAAAAAGCTCAATGCGTCAATATTAGTGAGTTGATTAATAAATGGAGAAGGCGCTGTGTTAGATCTTAATATCCGCGTTGCTATGTTTTGCATAAAGTCATACTTAACACTCAACCGTTGGGCGCTGTCATATAAATGGTTAAGCTGCAAAGTTTGCTGAGCAGGGCTTAACTGCTTAAAGTCGTTATCGAGCTCATTTAACTGTTGCTTTGAAATACGCGCATTAAGTAGTTGTATGCTTAAATCCATTATTATTTCCAAAAATCTTTTTTACTACTATAAAACAAAAAAGGCCGCAAATGCGACCTTTCATATTTAAAGCAATTGTTTAAATTGGTTTTAAGCTTTTTTGCTTGCTACCCATTCATTAACAAAGTTCTCTAGTACATTAAGTGGTACAGGACCATTTTTAAGTACTACGTCGTGGAACTGGCGAATATCAAACTTATCACCCAGTTGCTTTTTAGCATCTTCACGAAGTTCTAAAATCTTAAGCATACCCACTTTATAAGCCGTTGCTTGTGAAGGCATTACAATGTGACGCTCAACCATTTTAACACCGTCAGATGTTGCATTAGGCGTGTTATTTACGTAGTAATCAATACCTTCTTGGCGAGTCCACTTCATCGCGTGAATACCCGTATCAACCACTAGACGACATGCGCGCCATAGCTCCATTGAAAGACGACCAAAATCTGAGTAAGGGTCTGAGTACATGCCCATTTCTTTAGGAATAAACTCTGAGTATAAACCCCAACCTTCAATATATGCTGTGTAGCCACCAAATTTACGGAACTTAGGAACGCCTTCTAGTTCTTGCGAAATAGCGATTTGCATGTGGTGACCCGGAATACCTTCGTGGTAAGCAAGTGCTTCCATTTGATATGTTGGCATAGCTTCCATGTCATAAAGGTTAGCGTAGTAAATACCTGGGCGTGAACCATCTGGAGCTGGCTGTTGGTAAAATGCTTTGCCCGCTGCTTTTTCACGGAATGCTTCAACTGCTTTTACTTTTAAATCAGCTTTTGGTTTAACAATGAATAACTCATCTAAGCGTGTTTTCATTGTATCAATAAGTCCAGTGGCTTCATCAAGGTAGCGTTGCTTACCTTGTGCATCATTAGGGTAGTAAAATTGTTTGTCAGTTTTCATAAACTGCATAAACGCTTTTAAGTCGCCTTTAAAGCCTACTTTATCTTTAATTTCACGCATTTCATCATGAATACGTGTCACTTCAGATAAACCAATTGCATGAATTTCTTTAGCCGTTAAATCTGTTGTTGTAGTGCGCTTAAGTGCGTTGTTATAAAACGCTTCACCATCTGGTAATTTCCATGCGCCATCGCGATCATCAGCACGTTTCTCAAGCTGCGCTAGGTAATTAATTAGCTTAGAGTAAGATGGTTTAACAGCCGATTTTAATGCATCTGATGCATCGCTGATTAACGAGTCTTTTTCGTTTTGGTTAATTTCAAGCGCTGTTACTTTGCGTTTAAAGTCAGCAAGCAATGTAGAATCATCGCCTTTTTCGAATGGCGCACCGTGGATAATATTTTTGCTTGAATCAATAACATGCGGGAACACAAATTTAGGGGCTATGATGCCTTTTTCTGCACGTACAGTTAAATCAACGATAAGCTGATCAATAACACCAGTTACACCATTTAGGCGTGAAATGTAGTCTTTAGCTTCTTTTACATTACTAATTGAGTGCTGATTAATTAAAAACGCAGGGATCATAGAATGCGTACCAAACATTTGGTTCACAGGGTAATTATGGTAGCGCCATTTAAAGTCAGCAATTGAGCTTTCAAGATCCTGTTTTTTTAAGTCGTAGCTAACTTTTGTTGCATCATCTAATAGATCACGATTAATTGCTTTTAATGCAACTAGGTCAGCTTTTGTTTGTGCTAAATCTTTGAGCTTTCTTTCTTCGCTGCCATCGTCCCATTTATCGTAATCTTGCTTAATCCCCATGTATGTTTGATATACAGGGCTGCTCATTACATCGCGGTTAAATGTATCTTCAAAAAATGCATTGGCTTTGTCTATTTCACTTTGTTGTGATTGAACTGCTTGTGCAATAGGGGCTGAAGTAGATTGTTGTGTTGTTTGCTGGCAACCAGCAAGTAGTGCAACGCTTACTGCGGCCGCAATAAAAGTGAGTTTACGCATTGTTTTCCCTTTTGTTGTTAGAAACCCATTAGGGTGATTTATATTTATTAGTTTTATATTGTTGTGCAGTGCCTTAGCGCTACACAAACAATTCTAGCAGGTCATTTAAAAAGCGATGACCTTTTAAGGTTACCTGCCAATGGCTGTCTGTTTGAGTCAATAAACCTTTATTTATTGCTTGGTTTAATGCACTTTGCTGACTTTGCAGCGGCAGTGTTGTTAGTTTATTAAAGTCATTAATTGGGCAAGGCTCAACAAGGCGAAAGCGATTCATAAAAAATTCAAACGCTAAATCGTCTTGCTCTACATGCCAGCTTTTATACATATACGGTTTAATTAAATCCATATAGCCGCGAGGATGTTTAACCTTTTCGGTACGCGTTATAAGCCCTGTATTTGCATCAGTAACCTTACCATGTGCGCCGCAGCCAATACCGAGATAATCGCCAAAACGCCAATAATTTAAGTTATGTTGGCATTGATAGCCTGGTTTTGCATAGCCTGATATTTCGTATTGCACGTAACCTGCTTGCGCGAGTAACTCAACCCCTTGTTCTTGAATGTCCCACAGTGTTTCATCTTGTGGCAAGGTAGGGGGCTTTGAAGCAAACTGAGTATTGGGTTCAATAGTTAATTGATACCAAGATATATGCGGTGGATCGAGCGCTATTATTTGTTTTAAATCACTCAGAGCATCATCAAGTGTTTGCCCAGGTAAGCCATGCATTAAATCAAGATTAAAGCTATTTAAACCGGCTTCTGTAGCTTGTTGCGCGGCATAGTTTGCCTCGTCGCTGCCATGAATCCGACCAAGTGCTTTTAACTTGTCGTTTTGCATGCTTTGCACACCGATAGAAATACGGTTAATGCCTGCTTTTACGTAATCTTTAAAGCGACCTGTTTCTACTGTACCAGGGTTGGCTTCAAGGGTTATTTCGCAGTGTTCTTCAAGCCCAATTAGGTTGTCGACTTCATTTAATAAACGGGTATAAGCTGCACCAGTTAATAGGCTTGGTGTGCCGCCACCAATAAAAATGCTGTGAATTTTACGTCCTTGCACTAAGTGCAAATCCGCTTTTAAGTCATCAATTAAGTGTTGAACATATTCAGCTTCAGGTATTTCACCTTTTTGTCCGTGGCTATTAAAATCGCAGTACGGGCATTTTTGCACGCACCAAGGCACGTGCACATATAAGCTCAGTGGTGGAAGGTTCACAGGCCGCCTTTTTGCTGTAGTTCTAGTAATAATTTTTGCAGCGCTTGTCCGCGATGACTCACTGCATTTTTTTGCTCTTTTGTAAGCGCGGCACTCGTACAATTTTTCTCTGCTACAAAAAACACTGGATCGTAACCAAATCCACCGTTGCCATTTTGAGTGAGCGTAATTTCGCCCTCCCAACTAGCACTACAAATAAGCGGAGTAGGGTCGTCTGCGTGGCGCATTAACACCAGTACACACCAAAAGCGTGCACTGCGAATAGGGTTATCACCTAAATCAACGAGTAACTTATCAATGTTATCTTGATCGCTGGCACCTGGGCCTGCAAAACGGGCTGAGTAAACACCGGGTGCGCCATTTAGGCCATCGACTTCTAAACCTGAGTCATCGGCAATAGCTGGCATGCCGGTAATTTTAGCGGCATGGCGCGCTTTAATAATGGCATTTTCAACAAAGGTAGTGCCGGTTTCGGCAACTTCACCTACGTTAAAATCGCTCTGTGGAACTACATTAATATTCAAAGAGCTTAGCATGTTAGCTAGCTCTTTTACTTTGCCAGGATTACCTGTAGCAAGTACTAAAGTTTTGGTCATGTTATTAATCTACGTAAAATTTTTGCTGAAACTGTAATTTTTGAAATTGATTACTTTGTTGTATTTCAATCTCAAAGCGTAAAATCTCTTCGTTGGTGTAATCAACTTGGGCAAGGTAATAAATTGACTCACCTTCTTTTACTTCTTTAAAAGTAAGCGTTTGTTTGTTGCCAAGTAGGTTTTTAGCTGTGCCTGTAAGCTTTGCCGTTTGTGCTGTTTTATCGGCATCATTTTTTAATATAGAAATGTTTACAACCCCTTTGTAGCCACTGCGCTCAAGGTTGTACGCTTTTGCTATTTTTGGCTGAATAAAAGTAGAAGGAAAGGCGATGTAATGGACTTGCCAAGGGCCAAGCTCTTTGTATTGTGCGCCTTGCATTTCTTCGCTTTGCGCGTTAAATGCAAATGCTAAACAAGCAATAAAACAAAACTTAATTAAACGGTTCATTATGTATTCCTCAAAACATATAAAAAAGAGGCCTTTGGGCCTCTAATTAAAAAATCCATATTAGACTAAAAAATCCATAAGCAGCATTTGCAAAAACTGAATACCAATAATAAGCACTAAAACTGATAAATCTAAGCCACCCATTGATGGCAATATTTTACGAATTGGTTTTAGCATTGGTTCAGTAAGCTGGTGGAAAACCGCTTCTATAGGGTTATAGCCTTGGCTAACCCAACTTAAAATAGCGCGAATAATAAGTACCCAAAATACTAAATTAAGGCCTTCTTTTAGTACCGTTATAAGTGCTTGAATAAGCACAGGCTGTATTGCCCACGCATTATATATAACAAGCATTAAAGTACTAATTTTGGCTACAGCCACTATAAATGCCAGCAACAGAGATGCTAGATCAAGTCCGCCAAACCCCGGAATGATTTTACGCAGTGGTTTTACCGCAAACGACGTGGCTTTAACCACAAACTGGCTCATTGGATTATAAAAGTCGGCTTTTGCCCACTGCAGCCAAAAGCGCAGTAATACCACCATTAAAAACAAATCAAACAGGGTACTGATTAAAAATTGCATGGCATTCATAGTGTAACCTTCAATAAAAAGTGGTTTTAAAGTTCTTTTTCCATTTGCTCTGCACGCGCAATACACGCATCCATTGCATCGCCAACGGTTTTAGTTAAGCCTTCATCTTTTAAGTGCTCAACAGCTGCGTGAGTAGTGCCGCCTTTAGATGTTACGTTTGAACGTAGTTGCGAAATACTAATATCAGGCTGGCTAAGTGCCATTTCGGCAGCGCCAAGGGCTGTTTGTTGTACCAGGCGACGAGCGTCTTCATCATTAAAGCCCAGCGCTTTGGCTTTTTCTTCTATGGCTTCCATAAATAAGAAAAAGTAAGCAGGTGATGAGCCGGTTACAGCAATAATATCGTTAATTTGTGACTCTTTTTCCACCCATACAACAATGCCCGTGCATTCAAAAACTTGTTGTACAAATTCGTGTTCGCTTTGTGTTTCGCCCGCGCCATATAAACCTGATACACCACGGCCTAATAAAGACGGTGTATTTGGCATACAACGTACCATTTTAACGTCTTGTCCTAGCATTTCACGCAAACGTTTTACAGTTAAGCCCGCAGCAACAGAAATAAACAGTTTATCGCTAAAGTCTACGCCTGACTCTTGAAACGATTTACATAAATCGCCCATCATTTGTGGTTTAACAGACAAAACAATTACATCAGCATCGCGCAGGGCTTCGTTATTGTCACTGGTGGTTTGCACCTTGAAATCAAATGCTACCTTTTCAAGCTTTTCCTGGTTGCGGTTAGTCGCAATTATGTTACTTGCGTTAAAGCCGTTTTTTACCATGCCACCAATAATGGCGTAGCTCATATTACCTGTGCCTATAAATGCGATTTTTTTATCTGACATAAATCTGTTATCACCTTTTAAGTTCGTGTTCCAAAAATGTCTGTGCCGATCCTTACCATGGTTGAGCCTGCGCTAATGGCAGCTTCAACATCGTTACTCATACCCATCGACAAAGTATCTACTTGAGGATATTGGGTCTTTAGTTTATCAAAGCAAGTTTGTAATTGCTCAAAAGATTGAATTTGCGTATCCAGTTTGTCGCTTTTAGCGGGAATTGCCATTAAACCTCGAAGTGTTAAGTGCTCACATTGGTTAATATAATCGGCAAGTTCATCTATTTCATCGCGGCGGCAACCTGACTTTGCTTCCTCATTACTTATATTTACTTGAATAAGTATATTAAGAGGTGGTTTATCGTCTGGGCGCTGTGAATCTAATCGCTTTGCTATTTTTATGCGATCAACACTTTGCACCCAATCAAAGTTAGCAGCTACTAATGCACTTTTATTTGATTGAATAGGGCCAATGAAATGCCAAATGATGTCGCTATATGACTGTAGTTGAGCTATTTTATCTATAGCCTCTTGAACATAAGATTCACCAAATTCGCGCTGACCATGCTCATAAGCTGCAATAATATCTTCGCTTGGTTTAGTTTTAGACACTGCTAGTAGAGTAACTTCGTTAGTGTTTCGCTGTGTGTTTTTTGCCGCGTCTGCAATTCTAGCGTAGGCGGATGTGAGTCGTTCTGCTATTGTAACCATATATTTATCAGTTAGTTGTGGAGTCATAAATGGATATTACCGAATTATTAGCGTTTAGTGTGCAACACAAAGCATCCGATTTACATTTATCGTCGGGTGTTTCACCTATGATACGCGTAGACGGTGATGTTCGCCGCATTAATATACCAGCCCTTGCAGACAAAGACGTAAACAGTCTGGTTTACGATATTATGAACGATAATCAACGCAAGGACTACGAACAAAATCTCGAAGTGGATTTTTCGTTTGAAGTGCCTAATTTAGCACGTTTTCGTGTGAATGCATTTAACTCTAATCGCGGGCCTGCTGCGGTATTTCGTACCATACCAAGTGAAGTGTTAACGCTTGATGATTTAGGTGCGCCAGATATTTTTAAAACAATCTCTGATACCCCACGTGGGCTCGTGTTAGTTACAGGGCCAACGGGTTCTGGTAAATCAACAACACTTGCCGCTATGGTCGATTATATAAATCAAAATAAACATCACCATATTCTAACAATAGAAGATCCAATCGAGTTTGTTCACGATAATAAATTAAGTTTAATTAACCAACGTGAAGTTCACCGCGATACACATAGCTTTTCAAACGCGCTACGTAGTGCATTGCGTGAAGACCCTGATGTAATACTTGTGGGTGAGTTACGTGATTTAGAAACAATTCGTCTTGCAATGACCGCTGCTGAAACGGGTCACTTAGTGTTTGGCACGCTACACACAACATCTGCACCAAAAACTATTGACCGTATTATTGATGTATTCCCAGGTGAAGAAAAAGCTATGGTGCGCTCAATGTTATCTGAATCTTTACGTGCGGTAATTTCACAAACACTGCTTAAAAAAATTGGTGGTGGGCGAGTTGCAGCACACGAAATTATGATTGCAGTTCCTGCTATTCGTAACTTAATTCGTGAAGATAAAATTGCACAAATGTATTCGTCTATTCAAACCGGTGCGTCTGTGGGCATGCAAACAATGGATCAGTGTTTAACTAATTTAGTTAATCACGGTATTGTTACAAATGCGGCAGCGAAAGAAAAAGCGCAAGACAAAACACAATTTGGTGGGTAAGAAATTATTATGGCTTTATCTTTAAACGACTTTTTACTCATAATGATTGAGAAAAAGGGTTCTGACCTATTTGTATCGAGTCAGTTACCTGTAAGTGCAAAAATAAACGGTGAACTAACAGCTCTCAGTGACGATAGACTGACTGATGAGCAATCGCTTGAGTTAGTAGAATCTGCAATGAGCGAAAAGCAAAAAGCAGAGTTTCATACAACGAAAGAATGTAACTTTGCGATTGCTACCGACGAAGGGCGTTTTCGTATTTCTGCTTTTTGGCAGCGCGATAGAGCAGGTATGGTTATTCGCCGTATTGTGACGCAAATTCCTGATGTGAGTGATTTAGGTCTGCCGTCTACACTGACAGATGTAATTATGTCTAAACGTGGTCTTGTCTTATTTGTAGGTGGTACAGGTACGGGTAAATCGACCTCACTAGCTGCACTTATTGGTTATCGAAACCGTAATCAACGAGGTCATATACTGACCATTGAAGATCCGATTGAATTTGTTCATGAGCATCGTAAAAGTATTATTACTCAGCGCGAAGTAGGGCTTGATACAGAAAGCTTTGAGTCGGCACTTAAAAGCTCATTACGCCAAGCTCCAGATGTTATTTTGATTGGTGAAATTCGATCGCAAGAAACCATGGAATACGCCCTAAGCTTTGCTGAAACCGGACACCTATGTGTTGCGACACTACATGCTAATAATGCGAACCAAGCGATTGACCGTATTATGCATTTAGTACCAAAAGAAAAACACGATAAGCTTAAGTACGACTTAGCACTTAACTTACGCGCCATTGTTGCTCAGCAATTAGTACCGACTGCTGATGGTGAAAGCCGTGTTGCAGCTATTGAAATATTGCTTAACTCACCAATGGTCGCTGAACTGATTAAAAATGGTGATATTGGCGGAATTAAAGAGGCAATGGCTAAGTCGAAAGAAATGGGCATGCAAACCTTTGACCAAGCGTTATTTGAGTTGTACAGACAGCAGCGAATTAACTACGCTGATGCACTGCACCATGCTGACTCGCCAAATGATTTACGCTTAATGATAAAACTGCGCAATAACGAACAACAAGGTGCGGGCTTTTTACAGGGCGTTACTATTGATGGCCTTGATGATAAAAATAGCGATCAATAATTTAAAAGTAATTAATAAAAAAGCGCCAATTGGCGCTTTTTTTATTTGTATAAAGGGTTGTTTATATAGCCAGTTTATTCACCGTAACTAGATTCAAAAAAGCTTTCTAAAATAATAACCGCAGACATATTATCTACGTTACCTTTACCTAAGTTTTTATAGCCGCCACTTTCAAAAAGTCGCGCTTTAGCATCCGCTGTTGTTAAACGCTCATCTTGTGTTTGCACAGGAATGCCATAATGATTATGCAATCTGTTGGCAAACTTTTTTGCTTTAAAGGTAACCTCTTGTGATGTTCCATCCATATTTAGTGGTAAACCAACAACCATTAAGTCAGGCTGCCACTCGGCTACTTGTACGGCGATATGGTCCCAATTAGGAATACCATCTTGTGCTTTTACAGCCTTAAGGCTAGACGCACTGCCGGTTAACTCTTGCCCAATAGCAATACCAATACTTTTGGTGCCAAAGTCAAAGCCCATTACAGTGCGTTCGCCTTGCGGCTTAAGCGATTTTTTTGTCATGTGTATCTTGTTTAAGTTTGCTAAGGGTTAGTTACTATTATGCGTGACCAGCTTCAGGGCTGAGTTGGCTAATATCAAAGCCCAACATTGAAACTGCTTTTTCCCATCGTTTTTCAACGGGGGTATCAAAAATGATCTTCGGATCGGCTTCTATGATCAACCAGCTGTTATCAAGTAACTCTTGTTCGAGTTGTCCTTGCTCCCACCCTGAATAACCAAGTGTAATAATAAACTGCTCTGGTGCTTGTGCAGTGGTTAAGTTTGCTAGAACGTCTTTTGAGGTAGTGATCATAATATCGCTACTGAGTTTTTGACTTGCTGAATAACCCGATTGGGGAGAGTGCAGTACAAAACCACGGTCAGTTTTAACGGGTCCACCTGCAAACACACTTACTTTTGCTGCGTTTTGCGTTTTGTCGTTATCAATTTCTATTTTATCTAAAAGTTCGCCAACAGTAACATCAATAGGTTGGTTTATTACCAAGCCCATAGCCCCATCTTCATTGTGCTCACAAATATAGGTAACAGCACGTTTAAAAAAAGGGTCTTGCATTGACGGCATCGCGATTAAAAAATGATTTTCTAATGACTGCATAGATTTCACCCTTTTTAGTTAATGAACTTTGAGTATGGCATAGTTATTTAAATTGACATAAAAAGCCCATTAATTGCATGAAAGGCTTAAACTAATGGGCTTTTTATTGTGGTAATTACTTACCTAATTTACGCTCA
This sequence comes from Pseudoalteromonas sp. NZS100, assembly GCF_015864815.1. Taxonomy (NCBI): domain Bacteria; kingdom Pseudomonadati; phylum Pseudomonadota; class Gammaproteobacteria; order Alteromonadales; family Pseudoalteromonadaceae; genus Pseudoalteromonas; species Pseudoalteromonas sp. NZS100. The sequence goes on along the minus strand of NZ_JADYWM010000019.1, from coordinate 58,351 downwards.
ATTGCATCAAATAAAATACCTGTGATAGAAATATCATAAGCAGCTTCAATTTCGCGTACGCACGTTGGTGCAGTTACGTTAATTTCAGTTAATTTATCGCCAATAATATCTAAACCTACAAATATTAAGCCTTTTTCTTTGAGCGTAGGTGCAACAGCTTGCGCTATTTTTAAATCTGATTCGCTAAGTGGACGGGCTTCACCTCGACCGCCTGCAGCCAAATTACCGCGTGTTTCACCATTTTGTGGTATACGCGCTAAACAATATGGAATAACTTCGCCATCAACTACTAGTACGCGCTTATCGCCTTGTTTGATCTCTGGAATGTAATTTTGCACCATTGCGAAGCGGCTGCCGTGCTCGGTTAACGTTTCACAAATTACACCAATGTTGGCATCGTCTTCTCTGATGCGAAAAATCGATGCGCCACCCATGCCATCAAGCGGCTTTAAAATAATGTCTTTATGCTGTGCTAAAAATTCACGAATTTGTTTTTGGCTACGTGTAACAAGTGTGTCAGGCGTATGCTCGCTAAACCATGCTGTAAACAGCTTTTCGTTAGCATCGCGAAGGCTTTGTGGCTTGTTAATTATTAACGTACCTTCTTGTTCAGCACGCTCTAAAATATACGTCGCGTAAATGTATTCAGTATCAAAAGGAGGGTCTTTACGCATTAAAATTACGTCAAGATCGGCAAGGGCTATAGTGGCTTTTTCTTCAAGCTCATACCATTTTTCTGCATTATTAAACACTTGCGCTTTAGACGCTGTAGCGTACGACTTGCCTTTACGAAGAGATAAATCGTCCATCTCCATATAATAAATTTCGTAGCCACGTTCTTGCGCTTGCATCATCATTGCAAAACCGGTGTCTTTTTTGATGTTAAATCCACTAATAGGATCTGAAATAATACCTAACTTAATTGCCATGCGCTGTGCCTTACTATAAATGTTACTGTTTATATGAGGGTGCTTTTAGTTATTTCAATTAGCTAAATCGCCAAATTGAAGTTGTAATGCACTTAAGACCGTTAAAGCAGCTGTTTCCGTTCGTAAAACGCGCGGGCCTAAGCGAATATCTACAAACTCTAGTTGTTTGGTTAGTGCCATTTCATCGTCGGTAAAGCCACCTTCTGGGCCTACTAAAAAGCGTACGCCATCTTTAGGTACCGTAATGGTTTTAATGCTGTGCTCAGCACGAGGGTGAAGAGTGAGCTTAATTGCATCGGTTTGTTGTGCAAGCCATTGTTTTAAATCTATAGGTGGGTGAATAATTGGCACAAAATTACGCCCTGACTGCTCAGCCGCAGCAATTGCAATTTTTTGCCATTGTTGGTGTTTTTTCTCAAGACGATCGCCCATTAGTTTCACGCCACAGCGCTGACTAAAAATAGGGGTGATTTCGGTAATACCTAGTTCAACTGACTTTTGAATTGTAAAATCCATTTTATCACCACGGGATACACACTGACCTAAATGAATTTTAAGTGGAGATTCTACATCGTGAGGGTTAAGTTCTAATGGCATTACGACGACTGTTTTTTTTGTTACCTCAATTATTTCACTAAGGTATTCGCCACCTTCGCCATTAAAAATAGATACATGCTCGCCTACTTTCATGCGCAGCACTCTGCCAATATGCCCTGCAGCATCGTCATCTAAAGTTACAGGGGTGTTTAGGGCAATACTCGATGTTTGATAAATATGAGGAACTCGCATAGGGCGTCACTTACTACATAGCGTAAAAATATATATTGCTATGGTAAGTAAGCTGGGGGCTGTGCGCAATTATTTATTTTTATTAAGTTGCTCTGCAAGGTCTATTAAATCTTGTGGGGTGTGCGCTATATCGTGATGATTTTGCGAAGGTTCCGTTAACGTCTCATCGGTAACCCGGCTTAGTGTATAGCCTGTATCATCAAGATTTATTAAAAAGCGTTCTTCATGTAAGGAGTTATAAATAAAGCGCTGCTTATCACTTGCGAGTAAATAATCGGTGCTATTGAAAAGGACTCCGTGTAAATCGTGATGATCTTTTAAATAATTAATTAACTCAGAAACGCTTATTTCGTTTTCAAGATCGCAATAACTATAGTCTTTAATAAGCTCGTCAAACATCATTTTTACTAATTGGCGGGTATTACTCCCTGCAGCAATAAGTGTACTCGCTTTTGTTATGCCATTACTATTTACATAGTATTCGGCAAATGCGCGGCTAAATTCGTTGTCTATGTCAATTAACAAATAGTTCGTTATTTCAGGCGGCATAGAGCTAGGACCTTGTTGCATCTAAGTAATTACCATTATTACTTAAATGCAGACGTTTTAATTGCTGTATTTTCAGTAAAAAAGGTCTAAAGAGAAAACATACTAATAAGTAAATAACCTATAGCACAAAAAACAGCAAACTCTATGCATGCTACCCCAATATTATCTTGATGGTCTATTTCAAGAGCCGTATCAATATTTGGTAAAGAGATAACTTTTATCACATACGTTAAGCCGTAAAGTAGTATCCACATTACACCGCAATGCATTACAAGTGTAAATATGTTTTCAACCATTTTACCGTTTTGAAATGCTGCGCTAGATAAACCAGCATATACAGCCAACGCTAAGCCAATTGATTTTCCAGCATATCTTATACCAATAGATGTATTTTCTAGGTTAAAGTTACTTTGTAGTGACGCACCTTGGTTTGCTTTTGCAAAACGGTGTTCTCGTATTTTGCTATCAAGTGCAAACATCCCCTGAAGTGTAAAAAAGCTAACGCAAGCAATAAGTAAGTTGCTAAACCCTTGGGTGTGCGTCCACGTGTACAAGCCCAGAGCAATAATACAGTTAGCGATTAACATTCCTGAGTCTACCAATGCAGCACATACATTTTGTTTTAGTATGGCAGCTTCTTCATTAAACCTGTGGAGTATCCATTTTCTGTGAATTAAATGGCCCACTTTTATAAAAGTGAATAAGAGAACAATAATAATTAATACTTTTAACGGGTTTGACTGTGCAGTGCTTACGCTTATTTCGTCAAATAAAAAGGCTATAGTGGCTATAACAACCGATATTTCAGATGCAAAACTAATCCCCATGGCAAAGTTGTCGTGTTGCGCTAACTCATCTTTAAGCGCTTGTTTTGCTTTGATTTGAGTGACAACTCGTAAACAAAAAATAGTTATGCAAATAACCGCAAAACTAATGGCAATCGCAATAAAACTAGTGTTAGATAAAGACAAATATGACATGGTGATCCTAATTAAGTTAACCTTTCTAGGTTTTAATCATTCTAGTACGGTTATTGATGATATAAAAGAGAGGATTGATGAGTAACGTAAAGCAACTTCCTATTCAATTACAAAAACTTGGCTTGATGCGCTTTGAACAGTTATACCCGCAGCAAAGTAAACAAAGTGAAGTTGTAAGGTTATTAGCATTAAGCGACTTTGCTTGGCGCAGTTTAGAGTCACAACCTGATTTAAATACCTGGCTATTATGCAAAGACGAAATACAAAATAGAGTAATAGATTCTCCTTTTAAAAACCTGAATTTAGCTGACCTTGATGAAGCACAGTGTCATAAAGTACTTCGTCAATATCGTGAAAAGTACTGGCTTAAAGTCGCCTTTTTAGATTTATGCTGTAATAACCCCATTGCCGATAGTATTAATTACATAAGCCAACTGGCTGACATGCTAATTAATAGCGCCAACCAATGGGCGCATGCACAGGTGGCAAAAGTAAATGGTGAGCCGCTTGATGAGCAAAACCAAGCAATGCCGCTAATGGTATTGGGGATGGGGAAGCTTGGCGGACAGGAGCTAAATTATTCCTCTGATATTGATCTTATTTTTGCGTATCCGCGCAGCACAAAAACCCAAGGTGGCCGCAGAAGCCTTGAGGCCCAAGTGTTTTATACCAAAGTTGCACAAAAACTGATTGCAGCACTTAACCAAGCCACCGGTGATGGGCAAGTATTTAGAGTTGATATGCGCCTACGCCCGTTTGGCGAAAGCGGCCCTTTGGTTATGAGCTTTAATGCCATTGAAGATTACTACCAAGAACAAGGGCGCGACTGGGAACGCTACGCCATGTTAAAAGGGCGCTTAATTGGCACTCCTAATAAATATTGGGATGAATTTATTAAGCTTTTAAAGCCGTTTGTTTACCGCCGGTATATTGATTTTTCGGTGATTGAATCTTTGCGTAAAATGAAGTTAATGATTGCACAAGAGGTTCGCCGTAAACGCTTAACTAATAATATAAAACTAGGCGCTGGTGGTATTCGTGAAGTTGAATTTATAGTGCAAGCCCTGCAAATGGTAAGAGGTGGGCGAGAGGCTAATTTACAAACCCAATCTTTACTTAAAGCATTAAATGAGTTGGCACTTAACCAAGTTATAGATGAGCAAGAAGCAAGCGAGCTGAGGCGCAATTACCTTTATTTACGTAAAGTTGAGCAGTACCTTCAAATATTTGACGATCAGCAAACGCAAACACTCCCCGATGATGAATTGAATCAGCAGCGCTTAAATTTATTATTAGAACAAGCTGATTTTTCTGCCACTTTAAACACTATAGAAAAGGTGATGAAACAAGTTAACGGTGAGTTTGCACTTGTGATTGGCGAGGAAACCGTGCCACTTGATACCTGTGAAGGCGCATTTATTAGTGCTTGGGATCATGGTGATGTGAGCTTTTTAAAAGAGGCCAGAGATGAATGGCAAGCACCCCTTAACGATTTTAAATTAAGGCTGTCTAAGGTAAATATAGGTAACCGAGGGCGTGACACTCTTGATAAGTTAATGCCTGTTTTACTAAATCAATTAAATGACTTTAATGCCAGTGCAGCAGCTTTCACAATGGTTTGCCAAATTTTTAATAAGATAATTTCGCGTACTGCCTATTTAGAATTGCTTTACGAAAACCAAGGTGCATTAAAGCAACTTGTTTTACTGTGTTGTCATAGCAAATGGATAGGGGAGCATATTTCTCGCTACCCCATATTACTTGATGAACTAATAGACCCCGCAGTTCTTTATAAGCCAACCCCGCTCACAGCGTATAAAGATGAAATAAGACAGTATTTTTTACGAATAGAGCATGACGATTTAGAATTGCAAATGGAGTCGCTTAGGCAATTTAAGCAAACGCATCAATTACGAATTGCTGCCGCCGATGCAACCGGTGTTCTTGACGTAATGAAAGTAAGCGATCATTTAACCGTACTGGCAGAGGCGATTGTTGACCAAGCTGTTAATATTGCATGGCATAACACTGTTAAGCGCTTTGGTATGCCCCCTGGCACAGATGATGAAAATAAAGGTTTTGCTGTTATTGCATATGGTAAAACAGGTGGTTTAGAAGTCGGGTACGACTCAGATCTAGATTTGGTGTTTGTGCATAATCATGATGGCTCAAGCCTAACTAATGGTGAAAAACCGATAGATTCTCGTCAGTTTTATTTAAAGCTCGCTCAGCGCTTAATGCATTTATTTAATACCCGTACTGCATCGGGCATTTTATACGAGCTTGATACGCGATTACGTCCTGAAGGAGCCTCTGGTTTATTGGCTATCAATTTAGAGAGCTTTAATCACTATCAGCAAACTCAAGCATGGACGTGGGAGCATCAAGCACTTGTTCGGGCTCGATTAATTTTAGGTCAAAACGATCTGATAGATCGTTTTTCACAAATTCGTAAAAATATACTTTGCCAGCAGCGCGATGATACCGTGCTAAAAGCTGATGTAATAAAAATGCGCGAAAAAATGCGCGACCATCTAGCGAAGGGAAATATTGATCAATTTGATTTAAAACAAGATGTTGGTGGCATGGCTGATATTGAGTTTATTACGCAATATTTAGTACTTAAACACGCAAACGAGTTTGAACAGCTTACAGTTTACTCAGACAACGTAAGAATATTAACGGATGCGGCAAATATAGGTTGTATTACTAAAGAGCAAAAGCAGCAGTTGATAAAAGCGTATATTGATTACCGCTCGTGTTATCACGTATTGAGCTTGGAGCAAAAAGGCAAATTGATCCCGCGAGAAACGTTTTTACAAGATATTACTAACGTAACTAATATTTGGAATAGTATTTTTGAATTGAATTGAATTGAATTGAATTGAATTGAATTGAAAAACCCAAGCGCTTGCTTGGGTTTTTGTATGTGTAAACCCTTAAACCTTTAGTTTTAAACAGTTTGTACGTACAAATTCTGATGGTAACTCGGTAATAACCGCTGCTCTTTGTTTATGGCAAAAGTAAGTATAAACCTCATGCTCAAAGTCATCATTTATAGCGCGTCCAATTTGGTACAGTGCTGAAGTAAAGTTACTGTCTACTCTAAAATGATCTTTAACTACGTAATCTTTACTTAAGTACCAGTAGAGCTCAATTCCCTCGTTTTTAGCATATTGATTAAGTACATCTTTAAGGGTTGTGCCATTTTCAAAGCGCCTAGGTTCAACCTCTCCAGTCCAAGTGGTCGGCATTGGATCTACTGTTCGCGCACGTTCAGCCAATACTCTATCCAAGGTTTGTTCTGGTGTTTTAAGTTTTAAAACAAATTGATCTCGTTCTTTATTACTTTTTACTTGGTTACGAATGGAGGAGTAAAAGCGTGATAATCCTTCGGCGGCTGCATTTTTAGATTTTTTAATATCAAATACAGAACCATCACCCACTAAGAAGTATACGGCGAGTGCTATTAGCACGGCTGCAAATGATAAATGTCTAATCCAAAACCACATGATTATTACCCACCTTATTTGTTCCTATTATTGTTATACCATTACTTTTTATAAAAAGAAGGGGTATTTTTATCCGGTCGAGTTTTAAAGCGACGGTGTAGCCACATGTATTGCTCTGGAGCGGCATTAACAGATTGTTCCATGCGTTGATTTACACGTGTTACATCAGCCTTATCATCACCACTTGGGAAGTTTTCAAGCTCTGGCAGTATTTCTAAGTGATATTTACCATTTTCGTCACGACGCGAGATTAAGCTCATAGTTTCGCAGTTTTTACTGCCAGCGAACATAAGAGTACCTGTTGTCGTTGCAGCGTCAGGTACTGCGTAAAATGGGACAAATTCACAGCGGTTACGGCCGTAATCTTGGTCAGGTAAGTAATAGCATACTTTTTTGTTTTTTAATGATTTTAGTAAGCCTTTTACATCTTTTCGGCCAATTAGGTATTCGTTAGAACGAAGGCGGCCATTCGTTGTAAAGTATTCCATTAGAGCGTTGTTATGAGGGCGGTAAAAGCCTAAACCTTGGCATTTTAATCCCATTACACGACTCGCCATTTCAAGATGCAGAATATGAGGTACAAGTAATAAAACACCTTTACCAGATGCCTGAACGCGCTCAAAGTGCTCCAAACCTTTGATTGAGCCATATACACTTTTTACTCGCCACTGCGGCCACCACCAAGCCATGCCGGTTTCAACCATTGCAATGCCGGTGTTTTCCATATTTTTGAGTACAAGTTCTTTTTGATCTGCTTCGCTCATATCAGGAAAACACAGCTTAATATTTACTTCTGCAATATGGCGACGGCGCTTCATAAATTTATGGACTAAGCGGCCAAGTTGCTTACCCATTGCCAGCTGTAGCTTTTGTGGTAGCCAAGAAATTAAGTATAAAAATAAAACGCCAACCCACGTTAGCCAGTATCGAGGGCCTAAAAAAGATGCTTTAAAAGGAGATGAGGTGACCACAAAAATCTCTCTGAGAATAAAAACGATAGTTTAACGCTAAGCGCTATAAAATACAAAAAGCCAGCTACATGCTGGCTTTGAATAAATCTATATTATGTTTAGCTGTAAAAGTTAAGCTGATTTTAAACCTTGGTTTATAGCAACTAAATCTTCACTTGTTAGTGTACCCGCAGCTTGTTTTAAGCGAAGGGTAGATAACACATAACGGTAACGCACATCAGCAAGGTTACGTTTTGCATCGTATAAATTTTGCGTACTCACTAGTACGTCAACAATGGTACGAGTACCTACTTCAAAACCGGCTTCAGTTGCTTTAAGGGCACTTTGAGCTGAAACAACCGCTTGCTCTAGCGCTTTGTAAGTCGCAATATCTGAAACAACTTGATTATAAGATGTAATTACTGTGCGAGTGACTGCGCGGTAATTTGTTTCATAATCTTGGCTCGCTGATACGTAAAACGCACGCGCTTGGTTTGTTGCAGCAACCGTTGCGCCACCTGAATATAAAGGTACGCTAAAGTTAAGCCCAACAGAACTAGAGTCTGAACGCGGTTGGTCATCAAAATTAGCGCCATTTATTTGAGTGTCTGTAAGAGAGTCACCATAACTTGCACTTAGAGTTAGTTTTGGATAATGACCTGCTTTTGCTAATTCAATTTGATCTTTTGCAATATCAACCGTTACTTTAGAGACTTGTAAGTTGATATTTTTATCTTCAGCTACTTTAACAAAGTCGCTTGAGCGCTTCGTTGGCTTAGTTGTTGAGAAAGTATCTGTATTTAAAAAGTCTAATTTTTCGTGATATTTACCAGTTATCTCACGAAGTTGCTCGCGTGCAGTTTCTACAGCATTACTGGCAATAATTTCTTGGGCTACTGAGTTATCAAACTGAGCTTGTGCTTCGTGTACGTCTGTTATAGCTGTTAAACCTACTGCATAACGTTGTTTTGTTTGCTCAAGTTGACGTGCAATGGCACGTTTTTCAGCTTCGACAAATTCAAGGTTATCACTGGCACTTAATACGTTAAAATAACCTTCAGCAACGCGTACAATTAAATTTTGTTTAGCTGCATCATATAGGCCGCTTGCTTGTAGAGCTTGCTTATCGGCAATATCTAAAGTGTTCCAAGCACCTAAATCAAATAATGTTTGGCTTAAACTTACACCACGAGAGAATTGGTCTGTATCACTTTCAACTTTAACTTGGTTAGATAAGTCGCCAACGCTTTGGTACGACGTTGCATCGCTTTTCGTATAACCCATAGTTAAACCAATTTGAGGTAATAGTGCACTCATCGCCAAATCGCTTTGGTAAGACTGCGCATCGGCTTGGGCTTTTGCTTTTAAAACAGTAGGATCGTTAGCTGTTGCTATTTCAAAAACTTGTAGTAAATCTTCAGCTTTCACTGCTGTTGCACCTAGTGCGCATGATAAACTAACTAGCGCCGCAAGAATGTTCTTTTTCATGTGGGGTTCGGTCCTTAGACAATTTTTGTACTAAAAGCATGTTAACCTGTTTTACTGCATAACAAAAAAAATAATTAGTAAAACAGTATGTTCAAGTGTAACAGAATATATTAACGCATTTTAAAGCTTTAGATAAGTAGGAGGTAGGCACGTGGTTGATAAAAAGCTCGTTCAATTTACACATAAAGATGTAAATTTAAAGCCAATAAAAAACCTTTATAAAGGTTTTTTTCAGGTTGATTTATACCAGTTTGAACATGCTCTTTTTGCGGGTGGAAAATCAGAGCTAATTAGCCGAGAAATATTAGAACGTGGCGATGCAATTGCAGTACTTCCTTACGACCCAATATCAGATACTGTTCTTTTAATTGAGCAAATACGTATTGGCGCTATTAAAAGTAAGCATTCGCCGTGGCTACTAGAATGTATAGCCGGAATGACTGACGGCAGTACGGATTACGAATCAGTTGTAAAAAAAGAAGCGTATGAAGAAGCAGGGCTTGAATTAACTGAACTTGAATTTATGCTTTCATACCTATCAAGCCCTGGTGGTACAACTGAGCGCTTACATTTATATTTAGCGCGTACTGACTTAAGCCAAGTAGAATCAGGTGTATATGGTCTTGAAACTGAAGGCGAGGATATAAAAACTCATATTTTATCGGTTGATGATGCGCTAATGCGCCTCAATAACGGTGAAATGGATAATGCGGCAACGGTTATTTGTATGCAGTGGCTTGCGCTAAATCGCGAGAAAATGGCAAGTAAATGGGCATAAACTCTTACTAATATTATGGCGGAACTTTGACAGCACAATTAGCAACAAATCGATATATTCAAAGCCTCCCAAAGTATTTAACACTTTGTGAGCATAACTATGTGCGACTATTAAAGTTGTTACCGAGCGAGCGCAATATAGGAAGCATTCGTGAAGTAAAACTTGGCAACAGTGAATTTGCTACAAAAATTGATGGCAGCGCAAAATACACTATGGATATTTCAATTAAGCAGCTAACAGGAATGGTTAAAGGGATAGCGCCGCTGTATTTAACGGCTCGCTTGTATCATGATGCGAAAGTAGCTGAAATTATTCATCACGATTACCATCAACGCATAAAACCATCGTACGGATACCCCAACCCTAAAATGCATCAAAAAGATGAAAAGTATCAACTTAATGCTTTTTTATACGACTGGTTAGTGGCCTGTGTAGAGCACGGGCAAGCAACATTAAATTGGGATGTAAATAATGGCTTGGTTTGATGATACATATACATTTGATAAATCATCTTTGTGCATTGCGCATATTACCGACAGCCATTTATTTGCAGATAAAAAGGGTGAATATTTTAATGTAAATACTGCAGCCCATTTTGAACAAGCTTTGGCACACATCGCTGAGCAGCCAGTAGATTGCGTAATTTTTGGTGGTGATTTAACACAAGACCATAGTTTCGAATCGTACTTATTATTTAGTGAACTTATAAATGCCAGTGACATCACTTGCCCTGTATTTTGGGTACCAGGTAATCATGATGAACTAGTAATGCTTAATCGCATAAGTGGCGGGAAAATAAATTCGGCTAAACATATTATTGCTAACGGGGTTGAGCTGCTTCTTATTAATTCTAAAGGGCCCACGCCCGCAGGATGGGTTACTGGCGCGCATTTAGATGAAATAACTGATACTTTAGTCAACTCGAATAATAGTAAAGTTATCTTTTGCCATCATAATCCGCTGCCAATAAATGGCTATCTTGATAAGCACTTATTAGAAAATGGTCCACAGCTTTTAAATATTTTAGTTAATAGTAATAATGTATCTGCGCTTTTTCATGGTCATGTACACAACGATTATGAACAAAACTTTAGAGGCTTGCCTATATATGCAAGTCCTGCCAGTTCAGTCCAGTTTGTAAAATACACTCCAAAGTGGGAGCAAAAAAATGCAGGGCCTGCTTACAGAATGCTAAATATAAAGAGTAAAAAAGATAAAGTCGAAGTAAAAACGGAAGTGGTATGGCTAAGCGCGTAATTTATATTCATGGCTTTAATAGTTCACAAAAATCATATAAAGCTGTGCGCTTTGGTGAGCTTATGGCAAACTATGACGTTGATTATTGTGTACCGAACTTAAACCACGAGCCCCTACAAGCTATAATTGAGCTTGAACAATTACTAACGCCAGATACCGTTTTATTAGGTAGCTCGTTAGGTGGTTTTTTTGCCACGTATTTATCGCAGCGTTATCAAATTCCTGCAGTGGTCATTAATCCCGCGGTCGCACCTTATAATTTATTACAGTCGTTACTTGGGCCTAATTATAATCCGTATCAAGATTATCATTACGATTTAAATAACAGTCATATTGAGGCGCTGAAATTACTCGCTGTAGATAAATTAGCACATCCTGAGTTACTGTATTTATTACAGCAAACAGGCGATGAAGTGTTGAACTTTCAACACGCAGTAAAATATTATTCGCAATGCAAGCAATTGATAGAGTTTGGTGGCGATCATAGCTACGTTGAATTTGAACGCACCTTTGCAAGTATTGTAGATTTTCTTAAAATCACGTAAAACTAGTTAGCCTGAACTGAGGTTAGTTACTATATTAACGCTTTAGCGCATATAACAATAAAACTAGTAAACGTATTAGAGCCTTAGCGGATATAAAGACAAAAACTATGAGTGATCAAAATTATAACGCCGAAGCCATTGAAGTACTTAATGGATTAGATCCGGTAAAACGACGCCCAGGGATGTACACCGATACCGTACGCCCAAACCATTTAGGCCAAGAGGTTATCGATAACAGTGTCGATGAAGCTATGGCGGGTCATGCTACCCGTATCGACGTAATTCTCCACGAAGATAACTCGCTCGAAGTGAGCGATGACGGACGTGGTATGCCTATTGATATTCATCCTGAGGAAGGTATCCCTGGGGTTGAACTAATCTTCACTAAGTTACACGCCGGTGGTAAGTTTTCTAATAAAAACTATCAATTTTCGGGTGGTTTACACGGTGTAGGTATTTCTGTAGTAAATGCGTTATCTACACGTGTAGAAGTAACCGTAAGGCGCGACGCTCAACAATACAGAATGGCATTTGAAAATGGCGATAAAGTAGAAGATTTGAGCGTAATTGGTACTGTTGGTAAGCGCAATACAGGTACCACCGTTCGTTTTTGGGCTGATGTTAGCTACTTTGATTCACCAAACTACTCAATTACCAAGCTTAATCATTTATTAAAAGCCAAAGCGGTCTTATGCCCAGGACTGCGTATTAAGTTTGTTAATAAGCAAACAAAAGAAACCAAAGAATGGTTTTACGAAACTGGCTTAAAAGATTACCTAATTGAAGCCGTTAAAGGGTTTGAAACATTACCGCAAGACCCATTTGTTGGTGAATTTAAAAGCTCAATTGAAGGCGCTGATTGGGCTGTTGTATGGCTACCTGAAGGTGGCGAATCAATAGCGGAAAGCTACGTAAACTTAATTCCTACCGCACAAGGTGGTACACATGTAAATGGTCTGCGCCAAGGCTTGCTTGAAGCAATGCGAGAGTTTTGTGAGTTTAGAAATTTACTACCTCGTGGCGTAAAGCTAACACCTGATGATATTTGGGAACGTTGTAGTTACGTATTGTCGGTTAAAATGCAAGATCCACAATTTGCAGGGCAAACCAAAGAAAAACTTTCATCGCGCTCATGTGCCGCATTTGTATCGGGTGTTGTAAAAGACTCGTTTAGTTTATGGCTAAATGAACATACCGATACCGCAGAATTATTAGCTGAGTTATGTATTTCAAACGCGCAAAGCCGTTTGCGTGCAGCTAAAAAAGTCGTACGTAAACGAGTTACTGCAGGCCCTGCATTACCAGGTAAATTGACCGATTGTAGTGCTGCCGATAATGACCGAACCGAGCTGTTTTTAGTGGAAGGTGATTCTGCTGGTGGTTCTGCTAAACAAGCGCGAGACCGTGAATTTCAGGCAATTATGCCGCTACGTGGTAAAATTTTAAATACTTGGGAAGTAGAGTCGGGGCAAATACTAGCATCACAAGAAGTACATGATATTTCAGTGGCACTGGGTATTGACCCAGAATCAACAGATATGTCGGGACTGCGTTACAATAAGATTTGTATACTGGCCGATGCTGACTCGGATGGGTTACACATCGCAACATTGTTATGTGCACTGTTTGTTCGTCATTTTCCAGAGTTAGTAAAAACAGGGCATGTGTATGTTGCAATGCCGCCATTATTTAGAATAGATATTGGCAAAGAAGTTTATTACGCCCTAGATGAAGAAGAAAAAACCGCTATTTTGGCGCGCATAGAAGCCGAGAAAAAACGCGGAAAAGTAAACGTACAACGATTCAAAGGTCTGGGTGAAATGAATCCGTTACAGCTTCGTGAAACCACAATGGATCCTAATACACGACGCTTAGTGCAGCTTACGCTTGATGAAGAAGTAGAAACCATGGAAATGATGGATATGCTACTTGCTAAAAAACGTTCGCCTGATCGTCGTCAATGGTTAGAAGATCATGGTAACAAGGCGCTCGTTTAATTGCTTGTGCCTAACACTAGGAGAGACGAATGAAAAAATTACTAGGAAGTTTGCTGTTACTTGGGCTGACTAGCGCTCCTGCAATGGCTAAAAATATACTTGATAAGCTCACCGTAGCACCTGGGTTTGAAATTAGTTTATTTGCAAATGATGTAGAAAATGCACGTCAAATAGCCGTTTCAAAAAAAGGTATTGTGTATGTTGGCTCTCGTAAAGCGGGCAACGTATATGCGCTTATTGATCACAATAGCGACGGCGTAGCAGATAAAAAAATTGTTGTGGCTAAAGGCTTAAACATGCCCTCTGGCATAGCAATTAAAGATGGCGATTTATATGTAGGCGAAGTGCATCGTATTATTCGCTTTAAAAATATTGATACCCAATTAAAAGATCCAAAATTTGATGTGGTCTACAACAAACTACCAAGTGAGCGTCATCATGGCTGGAAATTTTTACGTTTTGCACCAACGGGAGAATTAATCATTCCGGTGGGTGTACCGTGTAATATTTGTGCTGAGGATGAGCGTTTTGGTCGTATTTTTGCGCTTAATGTAGAAACAAAACAAATAAAAACAATAGCTAAAGGCGTTAGAAACACAGTGGGTTTTGATTTTCATCCAGCTACTCAAGCTTTATGGTTTAGTGATAACGGTCGCGACATGATGGGCGATGATATTCCACCTGATGAGTTAAACCGTGCAACGCAAGAAGGTGAGCATTTTGGCTTTCCATATGTTCATGCCGGTGCAATTATCGACCCTGAGTTTGGTGAAGGTAAAAACATTGCCGATTACACGTCGCCAGCACTTGCACTTCCAGCGCATGTAGCACCACTAGGTATTCATTTTTATAACGGTAAGCAATTTCCAGCAAGTTATAAGCAACAATTATTTGTTGCTGAACATGGCTCATGGAACCGTTCTAAGAAGTCAGGCTATAAAGTAGGGCTAGCAACAATCGAAGTAGGTCGCGTAACTAAATATACGCCATTTATTACTGGCTTTATGAAAGACGAAACAACATTTGGACGCCCTGTTGCATTTGCAGAATTAGGTGACGGCAGTCTGTTAGTAAGCGATGATTACGCCAATGTAATTTACCGTGTAAGCTATAAGAAAAACTAGGTAAGCTTTAATGAGTGATACAGATACCTTGCTAATGCAAGGAATTGAGCAACAAACAATGGGGCGTTTTACCGAAGACGCCTATTTAAATTATTCCATGTACGTGATCATGGACCGTGCCCTACCGCATGTAGGTGATGGCTTAAAACCAGTGCAGCGTCGTATTATTTATGCGATGAGCGAACTGGGCTTGTCGGCTAACGCTAAGTACAAAAAATCAGCCCGTACAGTGGGTGACGTACTTGGTAAGTACCATCCACACGGCGACAGTGCCTGTTACGAAGCTATGGTATTAATGGCGCAGCCGTTTTCTTATCGCTACCCTTTGGTAGATGGACAAGGAAACTGGGGTGCGGCAGATGACCCTAAATCGTTTGCAGCAATGCGTTATACCGAAGCGCGTTTATCTAAGTTTTCAGAAGTACTGCTCAAAGAGCTTGGCCAAGGCACTGTTGATTGGACACCAAACTTTGATGGCACCATGGATGAACCTGTAGTATTGCCTTCTCGTTTACCGCATATTTTACTCAATGGTATAACGGGTATCGCCGTAGGTATGGCAACAGATATTCCGCCACATAACGTACGTGAAGTGGCTAGCGCATGTTGTTTATTACTTGATAAACCAAAAACAGAGCTTGAAGAATTACTTGAGCTTGTACATGCACCAGATTACCCAACAGATGCTGAAATAATTACCCCAAAAGCCGATATTCATAAAATATATAAAACCGGTCGTGGGTCTATCAAAATGCGTGCGGTTTACACCGAAGAGCATGGCGATATTGTTATTACAGCGCTGCCGCATCAGTGTTCAGGTGGTAAAGTACTTGAGCAAATTGCAGCGCAAATGAACGCTAAAAAATTACCTATGATTGCTGATTTACGTGACGAGTCAGATCACGAAAATCCAACGCGTATTGTAATTATTCCGCGCTCAAACCGCATTAAAGCTGAGCCATTAATGGCGCACTTATTTGCAACCACCGATCTTGAAAAAAATTACCGCGTAAACTTAAACATGCTAGGCCTAGATGGTCGCCCGCAAGTTAAAGACTTGCGCTGTATTTTAAGTGAGTGGCTAACATTTAGACGCGAAACAGTGCGTCGTCGTTTGCAGTATCGTTTAGATAAAGTATTAGCACGTTTGCATATTTTAGAAGGTTTATTAGCAGCCTTTTTAAATATCGATGAAGTGATTGAAATCATCCGCAGCGAAGACAAACCAAAGCCTGTATTAATGGAGCGCTTTGATTTAACTGATACGCAAGCAGAAGCTATTTTAGAATTAAAACTTCGTCATTTAGCAAAACTTGAAGAGTTTAAAATTCGCGGTGAGCAAGATGAACTAGCCAAAGAGCGTGATAAATTAGCGCAAATTTTGGGCTCAGAACGTCGTATGTCGACACTGCTTAAAAAAGAAATTCAAGAAGCCGCTGAAATGTACGGTGACGATCGTCGCTCGCCAGTGATTGAGCGCTCAGAAGCGAAAGCACTTAACGAAAAAGATTTAATTCCATCAGAGTCAGTCACTGTTGTGCTATCTGATAAAGGCTGGGCACGCGTTGGTAAAGGTCATGACTTAGATGTACAAGGCTTAAATTACCGTTCAGGTGATGGCTTTAGAGCCTCGGCTCGGGGTAAGAGCAATCAACCTGCTGTATTTTTAGATTCAGCAGGGCGGGCATTTGCAACAGATGCGCACAGTCTGCCTTCGGCGCGTAGCCAAGGTGAACCAATGACAGGTCGTTTTAACTTAACACCAGGTGCTAATTTTGAGCACGTGGTAATGAGTGAAGACGAGCAAGTATTGCTTATGGCGTCAGATGCAGGTTACGGCTTTATTACCGACTTTAAAGACTTAGTGAGTAAAAATAAAAATGGTAAAGCGCTGGTAAGTGTCCCTAAGGGTGGAATATTACTTTCTCCTATTAGGGTGAACGATGTTGCTAGTGATTACTGTATGGCTATTTCTAACGAAGGTCGCATGCTTTTATTCCCGCTGCGTGACTTACCAAAACTTAGCAAAGGTAAAGGGAATAAGATTATTTCTATTCCTGGAGCTAAAGTACAAGCCCGTGAAGAGTTTGTAAAAGTGCTTGCTGTTGTGCCACAAGGAAGCAGTGTTACGCTTCATGCTGGTAAGCGTAAACTAACGCTTAAACCATCTGATTTAGAGCATTATCATGGTGAGCGAGGGCGTAGGGGTAATAAACTACCGCGCGGCTTACAGCGTGTTGACGAAGCCGTTGTTGAGCTAACCCCACAAGATGATGAACCAATAGAAGCCATTAACGAAGAGTAACCAATTACTTTTTTGTATAAATAAAAACGGTCTGCAATTGCAGGCCGTTTTTGTTTTAAAGTAAAGAGCTTGCATATTTCAGCGTACACTTGTGCGCTATTGACTCGTCTGTGTCACAAAATAACGCTATAATAATCATAATTGATCTTTGGAGAAACTCATTTGCTAGCTGTTATACGCGTTTTTATTATGCTGATGTTTATATTATTCAGTTGTATTTTTGGTTTATTACTTTCGATTGTAAGACCATTTCATCCCAATAATGTACATATTATAGCGGGCTGGTTTGGCTCAATGGCTAAAATGATTGGCGTTAAATTAGTTTTAACACGTCATGAAGATGCAATTGATGCAGGCCCTGCAGTTTATGTTGCTAATCATCAAAATAGCTACGACTTATTTACAGTGCCTGCAATGGTGCCTAAAAACTGCGTAAGTTTGGGGAAAAAGAGCTTAAAGTGGATCCCATTTTTCGGTCAGCTTTATTGGTTGTCGGGTAATATATTAATAGACAGATCGAATCGCTCTAAAGCAGCGGGAACTATCTCCAAAGCAGCCGAAAAAATTAAAAATAATGGCTTATCTGTATGGATGTTTCCAGAAGGCACACGAAGCTATGGAAGAGGGTTGCTACCGTTCAAAACAGGTGCTTTTCACACCGCAATGAGCGCAGATGTACCCATAATTCCGGTATGTATGAATACAACACATAAAACCATTAAGCTAAATCGTTGGGATAATGGTACAATTTACATCGAAATGTTAGCGCCTATACCGCTTGATAAAGAAATTAGCGCGCGTGAGCATGCTAAAAGCGTGCATAGCATTATGGCTGCTAAAATAACTGAATTAGATGCTCAAGTGAGAGAAAAATAATGGAAAACTGGCGTGAAATAAGTGAAGACATCGTAAGTTCACTACTTGAAGATGGATCAGATCCTGAAATACTTTATGAAGTAGAACACCATTTTGTGTGTGAAGACTTCCCTAAACTAGAGCAAGCTGCATTGGCTGCTTTTAAATTAGGCTACGATGTTGAAGAGCCAGCAGAGCTTGAACTTGAAGATGGCAGTAAAATTTGGAGCTTTGACATTGTAGTTGAAGCTGAGCTAGACGTAGACGTTATTATGGAAGACGTTGATAAGCTAGCGCAACTAGCCGTTGAGTGCGATGTTGAATACGACGGTTGGGGCACTTACTTTCAAGAGTAATTAATTACCCAGCATTAGAAAAATAGTAAAGGCGAGCATTTAACAATGCTCGCCTTTTTTTAGTTTTACTCCCTGTTTAAGCTTTAAATACACTCATTAGCCTCTATATAAATCAAAAATGTACATTACCAATTTAAATCTGGTTATTACCAATTTTAAATTAGTCTTTAATTTATCTCTATTTTTATTTTTTATTCATACTAAATTAATATTGTCCATAATTATTGGTAAGCAGTGTTATTTATTTTTTAGTACTTATGTCTGAAATTAAAATTTATTTTTAAAAATTAATTCGTTACTTAATAAAATCTAATGTATTGATTAAATTGAAAATTAAATTTGTTTTTAAGTAGTAATAAAGATGTAAGTAATACTTATTTGCTGTACCACACTGTGTTGACATATTGGTAACAATAAATATAACCTTTACTCCGCCTTCGGGCATGCTTTTTGGTAATGTCAATTGGTAAGTTTTATTTGCCATTTAAATTACCATTACTATTCATACACAATTAAAAACCTGTATAGCGGTAAGATCTAAGTGTTAGTGAATTTCACTAACCTAAGTAGTTAGGTTGTTTTTATGTTCAGGTTTAAAGGAATAAAGATAATGATTAACCACAAGAAATTGTTTATTTGCACTGCAATTACTGCAACCTCAGCGTTATCTCACGCTGCAACTATTAATAACCCTGGCTTTGAAAGCGGTTTTAGTAGTTGGAACGAAACTGAGCCAGCGGCTATTTCATCTGATGCATATACCGGATCTAAATCGTTAAAAATTCAGGGAAGTCCTGCACGTGTTTATCAATTAGTAAATATTCAGCCAAACACTGAATATACATTAAGTGCTTATGTACTTGGTAAAGGGCAGATTGGGGTTAACGACTTAAACGGTTTATTTAAAAACAAAACCTTTGATGTATCGTCTTGGACCAAGGTAACTAAAACGTTTACTTCAGCGAATACCAATTCACTGCAAGTATTTGCTAAGCATTACAATAGCTCAAGTGATGTACGCTTTGATAATTTTACATTAGTTGAGGGCAGTAATAATGGCGGTGGCACTGATGATGGTGCAGGATCTGGAGACGGTACAACGATTCCAAGCAGCATTACAAGTGGTAGTGTTTTTGATTTAGAAGGGGATAGCCCTAACCCGTTAGTGAACGATAGTACGTTAGTATTTGTACCTTTGGAGGCACAGCATATTACGCCTAACGGGAATGGCTGGCGTCATGAGTACAAGGTAAAAGAAAGCTTGCGTGTTGCCATGACACAGTCTTACGAAGTATTTGAAGCAACTGTAAAAGTTGAAATGTCTGATGGCGGTAAAACAATTATTTCACAGCACCACGCCAGCGATACTGGGACTATTTCTAAAGTGTATGTTTCAGATACTGATGAATCAGGTTTTAACGACAGCGTAGCGGGTAATGGCATTTTTGATGTGTATGTTCGTTTGCGTAATACCAGTGGCAATGAAGAAAAATTTGCGCTAGGTACTATCACAAGCGGTGAGTCATTTAACTTGCGAGTGGTAAATAATTACGGCGATGTAGATGTAAGTGCACTAGGTAATTCGTTTGGTATTCCTGTAGAAGATGATTCTGAATCTTACTTTAAGTTTGGTAACTACTTACAGTCTCAAGATCCAAATACTCTAGATAAATGCGGTGAAGCAGGTAACTCTAATTCATTCAAAAATTGCTTTGAAGATTTAGGCATTAGCCAATCAAAAGTAACAATGACTAATGTTACTTATACCCGTCAAACAAACTAAGTAGCCACTTAATTATGGCCACTCAATTGAGTGGCCATATTAAATATGCGTTTTAATTTACAGCCATTTTTTATTTTTAAAATACACACCAATACCGCCAGTGAGCACAATTAAAAATATGACAAAAGCACTAAACGCATAAGGGCTCTCTGTACCAGGAATACCTCCTACGTTTACACCTAAAAGCCCCGTTAAAAAGCCCAGTGGTAAAAAAAGTGCTGCCACTACAGACATAACATACATTCGCTGGTTTAACTGCTCAGAAACTTGGTTAGTGATTGTTTGCTGAATAATTTGCGCACGCTCAATCGAACTATCTAGCTCTTCAAGATAACGAATTAATAAGTTAGTGGTTTCATTAAGTTTTGCTTTATCGTCATCTAATAACCATAGGTAGTGGTTATTTACCATTGAGCTAAGGGCTTCTTTTTGCGGTTTTAAATAACGTTTTAAGGCAATAGTTTGGCGTCGCAATTGTGATAAGCCCTGGTTGTCAAACTTTTTACTTGGTTCATCTATTTCTTCTTCAAACTCGTCGAGTGTTTCATCTAGTGAGTCAATAACGCTTTGCATACGTGAGGTTAATTTTTGTGTAATAGAGCACACTAATTCAGAAATATTGCATGGGCCTTTATTTTCATTTAAACAGGCGAGCGTATCTTGCACCGATAATAAACGGCGTTTACGGGTAGTAATAAGAATGTCTTCGCTAATAAATAAACGAATTGAAACCATGTCTTCAGGGCTTTGTGCTGGATTTAAATTTACACCACGTAAAAATAACATGTGCCCGTTAGTTGTAGCCGTAATACGTGGGCGTGTTTCGTCAGCAATTAAAGACTCTAGTTCGTAATCGTTTAAATGAGGCTGTGCCTTGAGCCATTCAACTGCCTCACTTTGGCTATAATCCATGTGCACCCAAAGTTTACCTTGGCTTGGTTGCCAGCTATTTAGCTCATTAGTGCTTCCAATAGGACGAGCGCCGCCTTGTCCATCAAGTACAAGTGCATGTAGTAAACCATTAATCATAATTAGTTCTCATAATAGTGTATTTTTAATACTGTTAACTATAGTGTATCTACTTAGTTGCTTACAGGCTTACCTTTACTTTTAATAAGTTAAGCTTAAATAGCAAAATATATGCAGAGCCTCTGTGTTGAGCAAAGTGGCATTAAAGTACGGCTTAGCAAGGCGTGCATTGTGTGACCAGTTGCTTAAAAAGATCAATTTAATTTACTAATCGACTAGATAAATTTATTTCGTTGGTGTTTTTTGGTCTGTAGCGTATAAGTCACTTTTTTATTAAGGGCACATTTATGACAGCAAAGATCACAGTTGGTTGGCGTGAGTGGTTAAGTTTACCTGAGCTTGGTATTAACGAGATAAAAGCAAAAATTGATACTGGCGCTCGCACTTCATGTATTCATGCAATTAACATTGAAGAATACGAAGTTGACTCAGAAAAATGGGTTAAATTTACGGCCCAACCACTGCAAGATGATGAACAAACGCAAGTCACTTGCAATGCAAAAGTTAAAAAAATGAAGTACGTAACCAGCTCAAGTGGGCAAAAAGAGCTACGCTACTTTATAGAAACTACATTACATGCAGGCGAGCATAGCTGGCCTATCGAGCTTACTTTAACAAGCCGTGCAACAATGAAGTTTAGAATGTTATTAGGGCGTACAGCCATGGAAAATCGTATAGTCGTTGACCCGGCTTTATCTCAACTATTAGGTCGTAAGGTTTAACTATGAAAATCGGTATTTTATCTCGTAACAGAAAGCTATATTCAACACGTCGCTTAATTGAGGCAGCAGAAGCACGCGGCCACGAAGTTAAAGTGATTGATGCATTGCGTTGTTATATGAATATCAACTCTGAGCAACCAGAAATTCACTATCGCGGTGAAAACTTAAAAGAATTTGACGCAATTGTCCCGCGTATTGGTGCATCGGTTACATTTTATGGCTGTTCGGTACTTCGTCAGTTTGAAATGATGGGTGTTTATCCTGTAAACGAATCAGTCGCTATTTCTCGTTCGCGCGATAAATTACGTTCACTTCAGTTACTTTCGCGCAAAGGCGTTGGTATGCCAGTAACAGGTTTTGCCAGCAAACCCGATGACGTAAAAGACTTATTAGAAATGGTAGGCGGTGCACCTGTTGTAATTAAATTACTTGAAGGCACACAAGGCATTGGTGTTGTACTTGCTGAAACACGCAAAGCAGCTGAAAGTGTTATTGAAGCGTTTATGGGCTTAAAAGCCAATATTATGGTTCAAGAATATATTAAAGAAGCGGGTGGTGCAGACATACGTTGTTTTGTACTAGGCGACAAAGTAATCGCAGCAATGAAGCGCCAAGCACAAGAAGGTGAGTTCCGCTCTAACCTTCACCGTGGTGGTAGCGCTACATTAGTTCGCATTACTCCAGAGGAACGTAAAACGGCAGTAGCAGCGGCTAAATCAATGGGCTTAAATGTAGCGGGAGTTGATTTACTTCGCTCATCTCGTGGGCCACTTGTGATGGAAGTTAACTCATCACCGGGTTTAGAGGGCATTGAAATAGCAACAGGTAAAGATATTGCAGGTATGGTGATTGATTTCATCGAAAAAAATGCCTCAAGTAAAGGAACAGCAACACGTGGCAAAGGTTAAAATTAACCGTCCTTTTTCCTTATTAGGAGAAAATGTAGGCGTAGGCGAGCGTAAAACGCTTGCCTTAGAAGCAGCTAAGCTTTACACCCATTCACCACTTAATATTCCTATTGAAGTGGTTAATGGTGTAATGGAAGGCCCAGTGCTTATGGTGTGTGCGGCTATTCATGGTGATGAGCTAAATGGCGTAGAAGTTGTGCGTCAGTTACTTGCTAAAATAGATCCAAGCCAACTGCGCGGAACAATAATCGCTGTGCCTATTGTGAATGTGTTTGGCTTTATTCACAAATCGCGTTATTTACCAGATAGACGCGATATGAATCGCAGCTTCCCAGGTTCTGAACGTGGTTCATTAGCTGGGCGTATGGCTTATATGTTTTTTAATCAAGTGGCAGTACATTGTACTCACATTATTGATTTGCATACTGGCGCTATTCATCGTACTAATTTGCCGCAAATTCGCGCTAATTTAGAAGATGAAGCAACCGCTGAAATGGCTAAAGCATTTGGTACGCCGGCGGTTATAAATGCATCCCTTCGTAATGGTTCATTACGCAGTGAAGCCGCAAATTTAGGTATACCTGTTATTACTTATGAAGCAGGCGAAGCGCTACGCTTTGATCCTATCGCTATTGCGGCTGGTGTGCAGGGCGTTGATTATGTTATGCGCCATTTAAAAATGATCCGTGGCAAGCGCCCTAAAAAGTTACCAGATCCTATTATTGCAGGTTCGACTAGTTGGATACGTGCAGAGGTTGATGGCATTGTGCGTGCACAAGTATCACTAGGGGAGCATGTAACTAAAGGGCAAGTGCTTGCATATATAAGTAGCCCTCTAGGGGATTCTGAGCTTGAGCTTTTAGCGCCTAAAGGCGGTATTGTTATTGGTCAGCAAACGATGCCATTGGTAAATGAAGGTGATGCGGTATTCCACCTTGCTTACTTTGCAAATGACAATAGTTTAGTAGAGCAGCAACTAGAGAACTTTATTGATGAGATAAATGATTTAGATGACGAGCTTAAAACAGCTGAACTAAATAACTAATAGCTAGGGCGTGTTTAACTTTGCGGATTGAAATTTGTTTAATCCAAGGAAGATTAAATCGCGGCGCGAGGTTTGTAACCTAGTAGGCTAAGTAAAAACCGAGTCACAAAGAGTTTATCGCCCCTAGGCAGAACCCGAAGGGCAGCGCATGTTTGGCATTTATGCTGCGTTATCGCCTATTTATGGGGAGTAACCACACTTCATAGGCTCTGCCTTGCCTAAAAACAAACATACTGCTGCAAATTCAACCATCAAAGATCAACACGCCCTAGTCTTAATTTTGGCTAGTTAAGCATTAAAAAGCCGCAGTAGGTATTTTGACTACTGCGGCTTTTTTGTGAATATGATTTTTTAAACTATGTTTTTTTAGGACCAATAATACGCTTTATAACAGGGGTTTTAGTTGGCTTTGGTTCTTTATTTAAAACCATGACAGGACGGGTCACAAATAAATTGTTAGGGTAAATTACACGGTGCCCATCAATATGTTCAAGTACTACATTCATTAAGCCCATTTCAACAATGCGCCCTTCAACATGATTCGCACCATCAATAATTCGTACCCAATAACCAACGCGGCAATCGTTTTGAATAAACATCAGTAAAAATGCGGTGAGGTTACTCAATAATGACCAAGCGGCAAAAAGCGCTACCCCTAACATGGCAAATAAAGAAGAGCCTAAAACCAATAAACCACGCAGCTCTATACCCCAAAATACTAAAACCAAACACAGTACTACAAAGGCGAGTATAATTTTTAGTAAAAGCTCTGCACGGTATTTTCGGTGCAAATCTACTTTGCCTTTAATCGCTTTTTCGAGTAGTTTTTTGGTTATTTTTAATAGAAGAGGGAAAACCAAAATAGCGATTATAGTTACAACCAACTTATATTGTGATGCAAACAATTCTAAAACTTCTATTATTTCCACATTAGGTCCTGAACTTTCATAACAATTTAATGCAATTGGTATTAGTTTAACGTGTTTGTATTATTTAAAAAGTGTTTTTAACGCTTACTAGCCACTGGACTGAGTCTACATCGTCGTAGCTATCAACAGGGGCGGCAATATCAATGTGGATCATGGTTCCTGAGTTTGCGCGACTCGGTGCCAAACGCAGACCAACGCCTACATTTTTCAATACATGTGCATTTTCACCGTTATCTTCATCGTTAAACCATGCTCTGCCTACATCTACAAAAGCTGCGCCACCCACTTTAAATAATTGTAGTAAATCGTACTCCCAGTAATAGCGCTTTTCTAAATTAACTAAAAAGCTGCGATCGCCATGTTGATAATCCATCGGGTAACCACGCAGGCCTGTTTCGCCACCTAAAGTAAGCTGTTGATCAGCAGTCAGGTTTTTGGCGTATTGCACGCGGGCTTTAACATACCAAGATTGGTCTTCACTGGTATTTAAATAATATTGTACTTGGCTGGTGGCCATAAAGTTTTCGAGTTTTTTCTGTTCTTTATTCCAATAGCCATCAATATCAGCACTAAAACGCCATAAGGTATTATCGTTAGTAAAGTGGGCTTTTTTAAAGTTAAAAGAATACACCGCGCGGCTGTCGTCATTACTTAATGACTCATCTGAATAGCCAATTAAGCTTTTAATATTCCAACCTAAATTTAAATCCTCAGTGCGAGATATACTGTCAAAATTGCGTACTTTTATGTAGTTATCTTCAAACCAATGGCCGCTTATAAAGGGGTAACTTAAGCTTCTGTCATCGGCAAGTGGTGCAAATGTAGTGTCTATAGCTTCAAAGGTATGTTGCTCATCGGTATAGCCTAACGTTAGTCGCTGGGTCCAATTATTATTAAGCGCTTTAGAGTGTCCTATAAATACACGGTTTAAATCGGTAGTTTGATCAAATTCGCTAAACTCTTCGCCGCGTTTATATAGTGACTCTTCGCGCTGCTCAGAATAGCTTAAAATACCGTAACTAAAGGGGGTGTCAATTGCGTAAAATGGATAGGTTAGCTCAAGCAAATGGCGCTTGCCGTCGCTGTTATCGGCGTACTCTAAACGGCCTCGGTAGCGAGTAGATAAAATATTAGGATCGTCGTAAACAAATAAGTAACCGCTACGATCGCTGTCGGTCGTGCGCGAAAAAGAAAGGCGCTTACCCCACCCAAGCAGGTTAGATTCTCTAAAACCTATACTCGATTTGTTTTCTCCACCGCTCCGACTAAAGTTCACTTCAGGTAAAAGTGTCCATAAATCACGGGTAACCACTTCTACATTAACGTCGCCGTCGCAGTTTTCGGTAGCACTAATTTGTGCATCATATAAGTAGCTTTCTTTGCGAAGTAAACGCTCAGATTCTGCGAGCTTTTTAGCGTCGTACTTGTCACCTGGGGAGAATAATAAAAGGTTATTAATGACATCGGGCTCTGTTTGAATGTGAGCGCGATTAGCAAAACGGAATAAAGCAATATTTTCCTCTTCAAGCTCAGTATTAAATACATTAAGTTGCTTGAGCTTTATTGAGGCTATTTTAGCGTTACTATTACTGTGCGTGAGGGTTGTTTTGTCTTGAACTTCTCGGCGTAGGTTTTTATTTGTGCTTAAATCTGTCTGTTCTACAAGGCAGTTATCAGTTTTCATTGAAGATTGTTGTGCGAACGTATTAGGCACATAAAAGCTTAAAACCGTTAAACTAATACAACATTGTGCTATCCATTTCTTGCTCACCATTAAACCTCTTACTGCTACGTAGCAAATGACTATCGTAATATCAGCTTACATCATTGTTATTATAATGTAAGTAAAAGGTATGGATTTTGAAATTAATTAATTGTTACTCATATTCACTTTTGTTAATAGCCAGCTGGTTTGCAGCGACCTATGCGCTAGGCATTAAAAGCTAGCTTAAATAAAATGCTAAAGCGGCGAGTAAGTGTTCAGCTTCATGACCTTCGGCATTAATCCAGATGCTTTGGCTGTAATGCTCATAGTTTAAATTAAAGGTTTGATGATTATAGGTAAAGCGAACTTGGTGGCGATCGGCGCCTGTAGAGTACTCATTGAGTGTTACTTCGTCTGAGTGTAAAAATAATGTACTCCACAGCTCAAAGTCTTCATCGTTTGGTAGCTCAATGGGATTAATCAAAATACATTTGTGTGTATGGTCATATTCTATTTGGGTCATAATGCTCTTAATTAGTAGCTAGGTAATGTCGAATTGCCGTTAAAAATTCGCCGCCGTACTTATTTAACTTAGTAAAACCAACACCTGAGACCTTTAAAAATTCACTGTCGTTTGTTGGCATAAGCTGCGCCATTTCGGCTAACGTTTTATCATTAAATACTACATAAGGTGGCACATCGTCGGCATCAGCAAGTTCTTTACGAAGTGCGCGCAGGCGAGCAAAGAGTTTTTTGTCGTAATTAAATTGTGCTAATTTATCTTGATAAACGTGTTTGGCTTGCAGGCGTGGCTCGGCTAATTGCAGTGCGTATTCACCTTTTAAAATTACACGCGCGGCTTCTGTTAATCTAAGTGACGCACCTTGTGTTATATCTTGGCTAAGTAAGCCTTGATGAATAAGTTGGCGTAAAATACTGAGCCAAAACTCACTGCTTTTATCTTTACCTATGCCGTAGGTACTTAACTCATGATGATTATTATCGCGGATGCGGCTCGTGTTTGCACCGCGAAGTAATTCAACAATATAACCAAGTCCAAAACGTTGTCCCGCTCTGTACACACACGAAAGTGCTTGCTGGGCGACTAACGTACCATCAAAGCTTTTTGGCGGATTTAAGCAAATATCGCAGTTGCCACAAGGTTCGCGTTGATATTCACTAAAGTAGTTAAGTAATATTTGACGACGACATGTTTGCGCTTCGGCAAAGCTTGCCATTGCGTTAAAGCGTTGTTCTTCTACGCGGCGGCGTTGTTCGTCGTCTATGTCTTCAAAAAAGCGCCTTACGCGACCAATATCAGCTGGATCAAAATACATTATAGCTTCTGCGGCAAGTCCATCTCGCCCAGCTCGACCTGTTTCTTGATAGTACGACTCTATACTTTTTGGAATATCGTAATGCAGTACAAAACGCACATTAGGCTTGTTTATGCCCATGCCAAAAGCAACGGTTGCGACCACTATTTGTATATCGTCACGGGCAAACCCGGTTTGTACAAATTGCCGTTGCTCGTTACTCATACCAGCATGATAAGCGGCAGCGTTTAGTCCTGCATCTGCAAGCTTTTCAGCAATGTCGTCTACGCGTTTACGGCTGGTGCAATAAATAATACCGCTTTGGCTTTTTTGCTCCTTTAGGTAGCGAAGCAATTGCACCATAGGTTTAAATTTTTCTTCTATGGTGTAACGAATATTGGGGCGATCAAAGCTGCCAGTATGAATATAAGGCTGTTGTAGTTTTAATTGCTCAACTATATCAAACCGTGTGGCTTTATCGGCGGTGGCGGTTAATGCCATCATTGGGACATGTGCAAAACGTTGCTTTAATTCGTTTAAGCGAAAGTAATGAGGTCTAAAGTCATGACCCCAATGCGACACACAGTGCGCTTCGTCAATGGCAAATAAACTCACATTTAAATGCGATAAACGCTCTAAAAATTCGCGTTGTAATACTTTTTCAGGCGCCACATATAAGAGCTTAATTTGCCCCTGATGAAGCTGTTGATACACCAATTGCTGTTCTTCTCGTGCTAAGCTGTTATTAACGTAAGCGGCTTTTACCCCAAGAGCTTGCAGTTGCGTTACCTGATCTTGCATTAGCGATATAAGCGGAGATATAACAATGGTTACGCCTTCAAGCACTAAAGCGGGTATTTGGTAGCACACCGATTTTCCGCCGCCAGTAGGAAGCAATACAAGCGAATCTTGGCCGTTAATAGCGGCATCAATAACTGCTTTTTGACCGTCGCGAAATTCACTGTAGCCAAACACTTGTTTGAGGACAGTTTCGGGTTTACGCACAAGGGTGCTAGAAGGTGGAGTTGATGTATTCATTGGCGGGTATTTTAGTGGTTTTTTAGTGAGATGTCTTTAGCTGAGTTACTTGATAAATTATTTAAGTGGAGTCTCGTAGTTTTACACTATGTATGTTTTACTCATCTTACCTGTTTTGACATAGAGAATAATAATGAATAAAGAAATGTTAATTGAACAAGTGGGCACGTTATTTGTAAATGGCATGCCGTTTAACCAGTTTTTAAAAATATCGGTTGAGTCGTTAAGCCCTGAACAGGCCAAAATTACGTTCCCGTGGCAGGATGTACTCATTGGCAACCCTGCGCAAAAAATACTCCATGGTGGTGTTATTTCAGCCGTACTTGATAATGTAGGCGGTATGCTCGCTGCAGCAAGTGTAATTGATAAACTCACCGATTTAGATATTACAAGCGTGCAAACAAAATTAGCCACGCTTGGGACTATCGACTTACGTACTGATTATTTGCGCCCTGGTAAAGGAGAGAGCTTTACTGCCAGCGCAACACTTATTCGTTCAGGTAATAAAGTATGTGTATGCAGAATGGAATTACATAACGAACAGTCTGTTCAAATTGCTTTTGGAACCGGCACGTATTTAGTTGGATAAAACGCGTATGGCAAGTAAACTAGCGGCCTTTTAAATCACTAAGTGTTTATTATGTCGATTGATACTGAGCAGCGTAAAGGTGCTATTTTTGCTTGTCTTGCTTTTTTAATGTGGGGCCTTGCGCCAATATACTTTAAGTTGATTCAGCATGTTTCTGCTTTTGAAATTTTAATGCATCGGGTTATTTGGTCGGTTGTGTTTTTAGTATTGGTAGTAAGTGTTTTACGGTATTGGGGTAAAATTAAACGCATTATCGTTCAACCTAAGCTTTTGCTTATGCTTGTTATAACCTCTGCACTGCTTGGGTTTAATTGGGGTTTATTTATATGGGCTATAAATAATAACCACATGCTTGATGCAAGCTTGGGCTATTACATAAATCCTCTTTTAAATGTATTACTGGGTATGCTTTTTTTAGGTGAACGCCTGCGTAAGTTCCAAGGCGTAGCAGTAGCCCTTGCCTTTAGCGGTGTAGTGCTGCAGCTAATTAGTTTTGGCTCGTTTCCGGTAGTTGCCTTTTCACTGGCTATATCATTTGCACTTTATGGCTTATTACGTAAAAAACTACCCGTTGAAGCCTTACCTGGAATTTTACTCGAAGCACTTATATTACTGCCTGTCGCACTTATTTATTGGTGGTTAATGGTGCCAACACCGACTTCAAGCTTAGCAGCTAATGATTGGCATACTAATGTACTACTGATTAGTGCAGGTATTGTAACTACATTACCACTGCTGTGTTTTACCGGTGCAGCTAAGCGTTTGCAATATACTACACTTGGCTTTTTTCAATACATTGGACCAAGCTTAATGTTTATACTAGCTGTGGTGTTTTATGGTGAAGTGTTTGATGCAGAGCGTGTAGTAACATTTGCATGTATTTGGAGTGCACTGGCTATTTTTAGTTGGGACTCTTACCATCAATCACGCAAACGTAAAAAAGCGGCTATTACAGCCGCAGAAGTATAATTAACTAATTAAATGGTTAACTAACTACTTTATTACGACCAGATTCTTTAGCGTCGTAAAGCTTTAAGTCGGCCTGTTTTAAAAGTTCATCAATTTGATAAAC
This sequence comes from Pseudoalteromonas sp. NZS100, assembly GCF_015864815.1. Classification (NCBI taxonomy): domain Bacteria; kingdom Pseudomonadati; phylum Pseudomonadota; class Gammaproteobacteria; order Alteromonadales; family Pseudoalteromonadaceae; genus Pseudoalteromonas; species Pseudoalteromonas sp. NZS100. The sequence goes on along the minus strand of NZ_JADYWM010000019.1, from coordinate 27,801 downwards.
AGGCCCGTTTGCAAAGCCAATAGAAATAGTGAATTTTATTTTAGCTTTACTAAACTCTTGGCTATTCATTTCTATAAAATACCTAAAGCCTTCAAGGCGTTTAAGGGCTTCTTGTTTGTTTATATTCATAAAGCAAACTGCAAACTCTTCACCGCCTAAACGTGCTACTAAGTGCTTTTTAAAGTATTTACTGAAGCAAATAGAGAGCCCTTTTAATACTTCGTCGCCAACATCGTGCCCGTATGTATCGTTAATTGATTTAAAGTGATCAATATCAAGCATAGCTAAAGCACCGTCACCTTTAGTATGTTTTATTTGCTTTAATGACTTTTCAGCTTCTTCAAAAAAGTAACGACGATTTGGTAAATTAGTTAAATAATCCGTGTTGGCTTGTCGCCTTATGGTGGCTATAAGTTCTAACATATCGACGTTTTGACTAAGCCTGCAGTAAAACTCTTCGCTATTAAAAGGTTTGTGCAAATAATCGTTTGCGCCATTTTTTAAAAATAAACTAGAAAGCCCTACAGAGTCAGAACCCGAAATACCAATAATAGCTTTTTCATCATTGCTATATAAGCGGCGAATCTCGCTACATAGTTCATCGCCATTCATGTTGGGCATTTCATTATCAGTAATAATAACTGAGATATCAGGTGAAGCTTCAAGTAGGTTTAACGCTTCTTGTCCGTCTTGCGCTTCAATAATTTGATATTTATGGCGCACTAATAAACTACAAATGTATCGTCGGGTCGATTTAGAGTCGTCAACAACGAGTACTTTTACATTTTCGTTGCGAGGCAGGCGCTGTAACTGTTTTTCGAGGTACTGATAAGCTTGTTTATTTTCTTTAATGATGTAATCGATGATTGGGTATTTTTCTACAGTGTCGCGAGTTTTTTTATCAATATTGCCCGTCATTACAATAGTTGGAATGTCTGCATTAATAGTACAAGGTATTGCCTCACCTAATGGGGCATCAGGTAATATAAAGTCAACTACAGCGCAAAAGTAGCTATTCTTACTTATAAGCTCTTTTGTTTGCGCTAATGACTCAGCTATATCAACTTCATAACCAGCCTTAAGCGCGATGTGCTTTTGCACTCGCGCCATGGCAGGTGTATCTTCAACTATTAGTATTTTTCGCGTCACGGAACAACCCTATATATATTTTGCAAAAATATTTGCTTATACAAGTTGTAACTGTTAAAACGCAAAAAAGCAAATAACTTAAGTACTTACAGATTATCCGCTTCTGAATAATACTCTTGGCTAATCGGTGCCGGCCCTGACATTTTTGAGCGGCCAAATAAAGTATGAAACTTAGTTTTGCAGGTCGTTAGTTTTAAGTATTTTACCCAAGCTCGTTCGATTGGGTTGGTAGGTTCTTGTGAGCCAGTTACGACTGCTACAAACTGTTCTTGGTGTTCGTTTTGCGGCTCAATTGTTTTACTGTATAAGCCTTTTAAAACAACTCCGTGTTGTTCAAGTATGCTGGCTTCTAATAAGGTGAAGTTTCCGCTGCGGCTAAAGCCTCGTGGAAAGTTTTGATCATCATAAAATTGACGTTGGCTAACAAATGCTTGGCGTAGTAATGAAATGTTATTGCTCATAGCTTTATCCTCATACCTTAGTAATTAGCTGGAGTATGATGCAAGTTTGGCAATTTATTAAACAAATTATTTTTATCGTGAGGATAAAAAATTGGATATCGATTTATTAAAAACATTCGTTGAGGTAGTGCGTACGCGTCACTTTGGTAAAGCGGCCGAAAACCTTTATATTACGCAGTCTGCAGTGAGCTTTAGAATTCGCCAATTAGAGCAAGGACTTGGTGTTAATTTGTTTATTCGCCAGCGTAATAACATTCAACTTACAGCACCTGGCGAGCGTTTATTACCCCATGCACAAATGATTATTACGGGCATGCAACGCGCCAAAGTGGATGTTGCGCTTGCCGATAATATGCATAAGCAAATTAGCTTAGCAGGAACGCCCAATATTTGGGATGCTTTTTTACAGTTTGGTATAACAAATATTGTATCAGCGATGCCGGGCGTGTCATTAGTCGCAGAAGTTAAAGCACAACAAGAAAGCACTCGGCTGTTATTAGAACGCACGCTTGATTTGGCAATATTGTTTGATCCACCAAAAGTAGACGAGTTAATGGTAGAGCGAATCTGTGAGTTGCCAATCATTCCCGTAAGCGGATACGACACTGCAACGAACGAAAACTTTTTTGATAATCAGTATGTATATGTTGATTGGGGAACTACTTTCTCACTTTGGCATGCGCGTCAGTTTACCGGTAAAACACCGCCTTATTTTAGAACCAGCACAGGACGTATTGCACTTGATTTAATACTGCAATGTGGCGGCAGTGCATTTATACCTCAAGTATTGGTAGAAGGGCATTTAGAAAAAGGTGAACTGTTTCATGTTAAAGATGTAGAAAATACCTCGCGAGACGTGTTTATAGCGTATCACAGAGACAACGAGCAAAAAGAGTTAATAGAAACCTTAGTTAATTTACTATCGCAAATGACGCCAAGCTTGTCATTAAAGCAAAGTAAGTAAGTTCGGCCGTTTATTAGGTTTTCATGTTATTTTGATTTCAAATTTAATGCATTTTTATTAATAAAAAAAGACATTAATATTTCCATTGTAATATTACTGTCATTTAGCGGTGACAAAATGCAGCAGTTTTAAAAATTAGTCTTTTGTGATTATCCAAGGAAATAACATGAAATTTGTAAAATCGAGCTTATGCTTAGCACTATTAAGTGGTTTATCTTTTAATGCACTTGCTGATGTAGACATTTACGGTAAAGCGAATGTAACAGTGCAATCATCTGATGACGGCGAAGGGTCTTTTACTGAGATAAAAAGTAATGCATCTCGTCTTGGTGTTAAAGGTTCTGAAAAAATAAATGATAGTTTAGAAGCGGTATATAAGTTTGAGTTTCAAGTTGATGTGTCTGATGCTGATTCAAAAGGCGATAACGACGACAATATTTCTGCGCGTAACCAATACGTTGGTTTAAAAGGTGCGTTTGGCCAAGTGGTTATTGGTCGTAACGATACTGCGCTTAAACAATCTCAAGGTAAGTTAGACTTGTTTAACGACCTTGAAGGCGATATTAAAAATGTATTTAAAGGTGAAAACCGCTTAGGAAATACAGTTAGTTATTCATCAAACTCATACGAAGGTTTTAAAGTACTTGCTACTTTTGTAGCTGAAGATGATGTAGACGCTGATAACGGTTACTCAATGGCGGTTACTTACGGTGACGTGGCACTTAAAAAGAGCGCAGTATATGCCTCTATCGCAGCCGATAGTGAAGTAAATGGCTACGATGTAGTACGCGCGTCAATCCAAGGTAAAGTTGAAAACTTTAAGTTAGGTGCAATGTACCAAACACAAGAAAAAGTTGACGGCAGCGCAGAAGCGGATGGTTACCTACTAAATGCAGCTTACAGCATGGGTAACAACACATTTAAAGTGCAATACCAAGACATGGACTTTGACGACAGCGACGATAAGTCAGCAATATCAGTTGGTCTTGATCACAAATTAAATAAAAACATTAAAGTATTTGGCTTTTACTCAAGCTTCGATATGGACAACAACGTTGACCAAGACTACGTAGGCTTAGGTATGGAATACAAGTTTTAACTATTCGCTAAATTAGTTAAAACACTCCCTTTTTAACCGCGCTCTTTTGAGTGCGGTTTTTTTTGCTTTAAATTATTTACTTAGCCGCCCATAATAGAGCTTCATTTGGAATGAGGTGCGAGTCCTCGACTGTTCCCGCAACTGTAATTAGCGCAAAGCTTTAAGTCAGATACAAATGGTATAATACCAATTTTATTAAAAACATGATCTTTCTAGCGAATTATATAACTTACTAACTTCGTTAAAAATTATTCATATAGAACAAGTATATGTCATAATTTCCGCCTTGTTATTAAGCTATTTATTTGTCGCTATAATAAATCACTAATTTAATGCAATTGGTATGAATTCTTTTAACGAGCGGGTTTACTCATTTTTTCTTGTAGTGCATTAGTATTTTTATCGCATTTTTAGTGAGTTTAACCCTATCTAGGACTGACTATTGCACACTCAAACGCCATTAAATAAACCATTACTAAACGTTAAAAACGTATCGTGGGGTATTGGCAATAAAACGATTCTCAAAAAAATAGACCTTAAAATAACCACAGGTAAATTTGTTGGTTTAATTGGACCTAATGGCGCAGGTAAATCGAGTTTATTGCGTTGTTTATATCGTTTTAGTAAACCCAGTGATGGCGTTGTAGAGTTTAACAACACCGATATTTGGCAGCTAAAAAGCGATGAGTACGCAAAAAAAGTAGCGGTTGTTTTGCAAGAAACTCCGTCGCAATTTAACTTAAGCGTATTTGATGTTATTGCGCTTGGCCTAACGCCTCATAAATCGCTATTTAGCTCGGTAACTAACATTGATAAACAAAAAATTACCCAAGCAATCCGCACTGTAGGGTTGGAAGATCATAGTGATCAAAGCTTTGAGTCGCTCTCAGGCGGTGAAAAGCAACGTGCCTTGATAGCCCGCGCCATAGTCCAGCAACCTCAGTTGTTAATAATGGACGAACCAACTAGCCATTTAGATGTTAAATACCAAATACAGGTTATGGAGCTTGCTAAATCGTTGGGTGTAACGGTATTTGCATCGTTTCATGATTTAAACTTAGCTTCTGCAATGTGCGATGAACTAGTGGTTATTAAAAATGGTGAAATTACACATACAGGCACGCCAAGTGAGGTATTAACCGAAAACATGCTAGGCGACGTTTTTGGTGTCTGCGCCCAAGTAAATAACCACCCGCAAATATCGAAGTCGGGAAATAGCATCCCTCATATTACTTACTTTTATGGTTACAAATAATATGAGCGCAGTTAATAATCGCCACTCACTTGCGCTATTCATCAGTGCTGCAGCTGCTTTATTTAGCTTATTTGCAGCACTTAGTTTTGGTGCAGCAGAGACCTCACTTCAAGACGTACTTAATAGTTTTTTGCTCTCAAATGATGCGTCTTTTAATACGCGTATTATTTTTGAACTAAGAATGCCACGCACATTACTCGCCTTTTTAGCAGGCTCTGGCTTAGCAATTGCGGGGCTTATTTTACAAACGGTAACGCGTAACCCTTTAGCCGATCCTTACTTGTTTGGTATATCGTCGGGCGCCTCATTTGGGGTGGTGTTACTTATGGCATTAGCAGGCATTAGCGCAGGTTTTATGTTATCGGCAGCAGCGTTATTAGGTAGCTTACTCGCTATGAGTTTATTAATTCTTATTGCAGGTAGGCAGCAAAGTGCACAGGTAGAATCAATGTTATTAGCTGGCGTTGCTCTGTCGTTTTTATTTAGTGCATTTACCAGCTTGTTGCTTTATTGGAGCGACCCTCAGGCGGTAGCCGCTATTTTATTTTGGACACTGGGCAGCTTTGCACGTGCGCAGTGGGCAACGCTTTGGTTGCCTTTATTGGTAATTACATTGTGTACGTTTGTAATGCTGAGCTTTAGAAGGCAGCTCAATGCTATGTTACTGGGCGATGAAAGCGCAATTACATTAGGTGTTAGGGTCCAGCGTTTTAGAGTACTTATGCTGGTTTTGAGCTCATTAATTACCGCTGTGTTGGTGGCTATGTGTGGTGGTATTGGGTTTGTAGGATTAATGGTACCGCACATTGTGCGCTTTTTTATCTCCCAAGGCACCATCGCGGGATTGCTAGTAACCAGCTTAGTGGGCGGTACATTTATGGTGTGGGTTGATGTACTTTCGCGCTCATTGCTAAAAAACCAAGAATTGCCCGTAGGTGTTATAACCGCTGCTATTGGTAGCGTGTTCTTTTTGAGTTTATTGTTTTTTAGAAAGCGAAGGGTGTAATTCCATGAAAACCTTAATGGTGCAAGGCACTACATCTGATGCTGGTAAAAGTACCCTAGTTGCTGCCCTTTGCAGGGTGTTTGCTAAGCGTGGGGTAAAGGTTGCGCCTTTTAAACCACAAAATATGGCACTTAATAGCGCAGTAACAAAAGATGGCGGCGAAATTGGTCGTGCGCAAGCTTTGCAAGCAATAGCAGCTAAAGTAGAGCCCGAAATAGACTTTAATCCTATATTACTTAAACCTAATAGCGATACGGGCGCACAAGTGATTATTCACGGAAGAGCCGTTAGTAATATGGAAGCGGGCAAATATCACGACTATAAAAAAGTGGCGATGGATGCAGTAATTACTTCACATAACCGCTTAGCTAAACGCTTTGAATTACTCCTTGTTGAAGGGGCTGGGAGCCCTGCTGAAATAAATCTGCGTGAAAACGATATTGCTAACATGGGTTACGCCGAAGAGGTAGATTGCCCAGTAATTATAATTGCTGATATTGATAAAGGCGGCGTATTTGCACACTTGGTAGGTACGCTTGCGTTGTTAAGCGAGTCAGAACAAGCGCGCGTAAAGGGTTTTGTTATAAACCGCTTTAGAGGCGATATAGGTTTGCTGCAAGGCGGGCTTGATTGGCTTGAAGAATACACAAACAAACCCGTGCTTGGCGTATTACCTTATTTACACGACCTTGCGCTTGATGCTGAAGACGCCGTCGCAATTGATAATAACGTAACCAACGCCTCAATTAATATTGCAGTGCTGCTTGTTCCACACATTAGTAACCACACCGATTTTGATGCACTGCGTTTGCACCCAAACATTAATATAAATTATGTGCGCCATACGCAAACGATCCCAGACGTTGATCTGATAATTCTCCCTGGCAGTAAAAATGTGCTGGGCGATTTAAATTTTTTGAAAAATGAAGGCTGGGACACTCAAATTAAACGCCACTTACGCTATGGTGGTAAAGTACTTGGTATTTGTGGTGGCATGCAAATGCTGGGCAATACGCTCAACGATCCAGATGGTATTGAGTCATCATTAAAGCAAATAAATGGGCTTGCCCTGTGCGATTTTGAAACCACGCTAACAACACAAAAAGTATTAACTAAAATAACCGCTACACTGCTTTTAAATAACCAATCAACACCCTGTAGTGGTTACGAAATACATGCAGGGATTAGCCAAGGTGCAGCGCTTAATAAGCCATTTTTAACCTTTGATGAAAGCCACCCACATGGCTTTACGTTTGATGGCTTTATTAGCGATGATAACGCCATTGCGGGCACTTATTTACATGGCTTATTTGATGAAGCCGATGCTACATCGCAAATTTTAAAATGGGTAAAACCAAGCGCCTCAATTAACCCAATTAGTATTGCCGCTCACCGCGAGCAGCAGTTAGAACGATTAGCAACCATGTGCAAAACGCATTTAAACATACAGCAAATTATCTCGATTTATGAAGGGCACAATAATGACTGAACAAAACAACGATAAGCATAAGCAGCGCCAACAAAAAGTAAAAGAACAAGTGGATGCACGTGTTGCGGCAGCGCAAGATGTAAAAGGTATTTTTCAGGTAATCACCGGTAATGGTAAAGGCAAATCAACCTCGGGCTTTGGCGTTGTAGCACGCTGCGTTGGACATGGTAAAAAAGCAGCTGTTTGCCAATATATTAAAGGTACGTGGGAGTGTGGCGAGCGTAATTTATTACAAAGTGCAGGCGTTGAGTTTGTTGTAATGAACACCGGTTTTACCTGGGATACACAAAATAAAGAAGCCGATACTGCAGCCGCGCAGGCAACATGGCAAGAGTCAAAGCGCATGCTTGCTGATAGCAGTATTGATTTAGTATTACTCGATGAGCTTACGTATATGGTGACATACGGCTATGTTGATTTAGATGAAGTAGTAACAGCCCTTAATAACCGCCCGCCAATGCAGTCAGTTATTATCACAGGGCGTGCAGCACACCGCACTTTAACTGACCTTGCCGACACGGTAAGCGAAGTGCGTAATGTAAAACACGCATTCGACTCAGGCATAAAAGCGCTTGAAGGGTTTGATTACTAATGTTTAAAGCGTTTTTTATTGGGCTGCTGCTTTTTAGTGTATCGGGCAGTACACTTGCAGAGCTGGCTAATGATTCTAAAAAACTGCGAATAATCGCGCTTGCACCGCACATTGTCGAAAACCTATTTGCCATAGGGGCGGGCGATAATATTGTGGGCACGGTTGATTACGCCGACTACCCAAGTGAAGCCCAAAGTATTGAGCGCATAGGGGGTTATTACGGCATCTCGCTTGAAAAAGTATTGGCGCTTAAACCCGACTTAGTTATTGCGTGGAAAAGCGGAAATCAAAGCGAAGATTTAGCCCAAATAGAGCGTTTAGGTATAAAAGTGTATTTGAGTAACCCCGTCACAATCGCGGGTGTAGCCGACGAGTTACTTACTTTTGGTGAATTTACAGGAAATATTGAGCAAAGCCAGCAAGCGGCAAATGCATTTACACAAAAACTAAACGCGATTATTAAAAGCCAGCAAGATAAAAAAAATATTACCGGATTTTATCAGTTATGGGCTGAGCCCATGATGACAGTAAGTAAAAATACATGGATAAGCCAACTGATTGAAACATGCCATGTAAGTAATGTATTTGCACAAAGCATTACAGATTACCCGCAAATTAGTATCGAAAATGTCATTGTTACTAAGCCACAAGTTATTATTATCCCTGATGAAAAATCAAAAACGCCACAGCCGGTTGTTAATTGGCAAAAGTGGCCAGAAGTGCCTGCAGTTAAAAACGATCAATTTATTAGCGTAAATGCCGATTTATTACATCGTTTTACTCCGCGCATGCTAGATGGACTCGCGGATATGTGTGATAAAATAGACGCATCACGTAAACAGATTAAGAGTACACAATGAGCGATTGGGCTACATTTTTAGAAAGTGAATTACAGCAACCTTACATGCAGCAAACGTTAGAGTATGTGGCTAATCGCCGCAATGAAGGTGTTGCTGTTTATCCGCCTGAAGCTCAAGTATTTAGTGCTTTTGATGCCACAGCACTTAATGACATCCGCGTTGTAATTTTAGGACAAGACCCATACCACGGGGAAGGGCAAGCGCATGGCTTGTGTTTTTCGGTATTACCTGATGTAAAAAAGCTGCCGCCGTCGCTTAAAAATATGTACAAAGAGTTAGCTGTCGACATCAGCGGGTTTATTATTCCTGAGCATGGTTACCTGCAAAGCTGGGCAGATCAGGGCGTGTTTTTACTCAATACAGTATTGACCGTTGAGCAAGGGCAAGCGCATTCACATAAGCATTTAGGGTGGGAGCAATTTACCGATAATGTAATTGCCCATATTAATAAGCACTGCGAAGGTGTGGTATTTATTTTATGGGGTGCACATGCACAAAAAAAAGGTAAAGGCATAGATAGCGCTCGCCATCATGTTTTAAAAGGGCCGCACCCATCGCCGCTTTCGGCGCATAGAGGCTTTTTTGGTTGTAAGCATTTCTCACAAACGAATGAGTTATTGCAAGCCCAAAAAGATAAGCCAATTAACTGGCAAATCTAATTTATTCTAAAGAACTCAAATTGTTTAAACCATTAAAAAAGGCTTCCAGATTCTGGAAGCCTTTTTGTTTAGTTGGGGCGTATTGAATTAAAAATCGAGCTCATCAATTGCAATACTGTCTGTAAAGTAGTCTAGTTCTTGTAGTTCTTTACGTAGGCGCTGTTTGTCTTTTATTGCTTCTATTTCACGCCATTTTCTTTTTTTATTTTTCTGAGAGGTTTTCCTTGTTGTATCTGGTCCTTCTAATATCTCTAATATATCGTTTAGGCTATCCATGAACTTCTCCTATTGATTTTATTGACCTCAAGAATACCTATACCACAGGCCTAGTTAAAATAGAATAAAAAAGTGACAGTTATGTTACATAAGTGTGATTAATTGATGAAGGTTTATACGAAGATTATACGAAGATTATACGAAGATTATACGAAGATTATACGAAGATTATATGAAGGTTAAATAGAGAAGTAGCCTATTTTAGGCATAAAAAAACGCCGCTATTGCGACGTTTTCTAAAACACGATTATAGCAAATTACATTGCTTTAAAACGCGCCTCTAATTGTTCTTGTGCATCAGCAAAAGAGCGAATACCTTCAGACAGTTTTTCAGTAGCCATAGCATCTTGGTTATGTAACCAACGGAACTGCGCTTCTGTAAGTGGCTCTGGTTTTGGCTCTTTAGGAATATCTGTTTCTAGCAAGTATTCCTGTGCGCCTTCAAGGTTACCTAAATCTTCTAAAAGATTAGGGCTAATGGTTAGCTTGTCACAACCAGTAAGAGCAATAATTTCGCCTGTATTACGGAAACTTGCACCCATCACAACTGTTTTGTAGTCATGACGTTTGTAAAATTCAAAAATGCTGCGTACAGACTGAACACCTGGATCTTGTAGCGGATCGGTTGGTTTTTCCATACCGTTAGCAACGTGCCAATCTAAAATACGCCCTACAAATGGCGAAATTAGAAATACGTTTGCATCGGCACATGCGCGAGCTTGGGCATCGCTAAATAATAAAGTAAGGTTACATTTAGTACCTTCTTTTTCTAGTTGCTCAGCGGCTTTAATACCTTCCCACGTAGACGCTACTTTGATTAAAATTTTGTCTTTGCTTACACCTTCTTTTTCGTAAAGGCTAAGTAGAGTATGTGCTTTATCAATAGTCGCTTGCGTATTAAACGAAAGGCGTGCATCTACTTCAGTAGAAATATAACCAGGTACAATCTCACTAATTTCTTTACCAAGTAACACAGCAAAGTAATCACATGCTAGTTCAAGTTGTTTAGCTGGCTCTTGCTCGGTTTCTTTTGCATAGCTCCAAGCTTTATCTAGGTAAGGCTTATATGCTTCAATCTCGCTCGCTTTTAATAAAAGCGACGGGTTTGTAGTTGCATCTTCTGGTTGATGCTTTTTAATAGCTTCAATATCACCAGTGTCGGCTACGATAGATGAATGTTGTTTTAGCCTTTGTAGAGCTGAAGTCATTTGCTTTCCTCATTCCAAGCAAGTTAAAAGAAAAATCTAATCACTCTTAATATATACAATCCATACTGCAACAGTGTGACAATGCTTGATAGGTCTTATGTCCTTATCAATAGAAAAACGGCAATGCATGGGTTATTAAGAGAGGATTTATTTAAACAAAACGTGCTTTTCGTTTCATTTAATGTTGAAATTGACACTAAATAAATTACAAGTCAATAGCTAACTATGATCACTGTTATTTCACCTGCAAAAAATCTTGATTACGAAACGCCACCCGCAACAGACAAGTTCACTCAACCTGAATTACTAGAGCACAGCGAAGAGCTCATGAAAGTATGCCGTGAACTAACACCAGCGCAAATTGGCAGTTTAATGAAAATTAGCGATAAGCTATCTGGGCTTAACGCTGCACGCTTTAGCGAGTGGGCGCAGCCGTTTACACAAAGTAATGCTAAACAAGCAGTGCTTGCCTTTAATGGCGATGTATACGGCGGTTTAGATGCAAGTACGCTTAAAGCTAGCGAGCTTGATTACGCACAAAATCATTTGCGTATTCTCTCGGGTTTATACGGCTTATTAAAACCACTTGATTTAATGCAAGCTTACCGTCTTGAAATGGGCACCAAGCTTGAAAACTCGCGTGGCAAAAACTTATACGAGTTTTGGGGCAGCGTAATAGCGAACAAACTAAACGAAGTATTAAAAGCACAAGACGCGCAATACTTAGTTAACCTTGCTTCAAACGAATACTTTAAAGCGGTAGATAAAAAAGCATTAAATGCACAAATTATTACCCCACACTTTAAAGACTGTAAAAACGGTCAATACAAGGTAATTAGCTTTTACGCTAAAAAAGCACGCGGCATGATGGCGCGCTACATTATCGAAAATAAAGTAACGCAATTAAGTCAGCTTAAAGAGTTTACTGTGGCGGGTTATTACTTTAGCCCTGAGGCAACAGTTAAAGAGCTTGAGCCGGTATTTATGCGTGACGAACAAAATTAGGTTATAAGCTTAAATAAACAATTGAAAAGCCATGCATTGCATGGCTTTTTTGATACTGGCGTTATATTTGCAGCTATATCTAATATTAATGAGATTATTAATTAAATAGGTGCAAACAAAATGATCAGTATTCCGTCAGTTGGCGAAGCCGAAAAGCTAATAGAGGAAAAGCTCGGAGGGTGGTTTGATGTTGTTATCAGCCATATCCCTAATTTTATAGTGGCAATTGTAATTGCCATAGTATTTTCAATATTGGCGCGCTTTGCTGGCAAGCTGATGAAAAACGTGTTGCGCCGCTCTCTCGACTCAACGCAAATTGCCGATTTAATGGCGTCAATATTTAAAGTTATTGTGTTGTGCATCGGTTTATTTATAGCGCTCGATTTTGTTGGCCTAAAAGGCACCGTTACTTCGCTACTTGCTGGTGCGGGTATTGTGGGTTTGGCCATTGGTTTTGCGTTTCAAGACATGACCGAAAACCTAATTGCTGGTATAGCAATGGGTGTACGTAAGCCATTTAAAACAGGTGATGTAATAGAAACCGATGATGTGTTTGGTTCGGTGCATTCTATAAACCTACGTAACACGCTAATAGAGAGCTTTTACGGGCAACTAATACTTGTACCAAACAAAGTCTTATTTAGAAATGTGCTAAAAAATTACACCACGCTAGGTATAAGACGTATAGAAGTACCCGTAGGTATTTCGTATGGCGACGACATAGAAAAAGCAAAAGACGTTATAGTCGATAAAATTAACGAATTTGACTTTGTAATACGTAAAGACGAAACCGCTGTATACGCTGAAGGTTTTGGCGACAGCAGCATTAACTTACTGGTGTGGTTTTGGATTAAATACCCAGGCGAGCCTGACTTTATGACGGTACGCCACAAAGGTGTTGTTGCCGTTAAGCAAGCACTAGATGAAGCTGATATTAGTATTCCTTTCCCAATTCGTACTTTAGATTTTGGCATTAAAGGCGGTGAAAAACTCGATGCCATGATAAGCGATAAAATAAGCCAGCAGTCATCCAATAAAGACAGTAGCGACGGTGCTGACTCTAGCCAAAGTGAGTAATTTAGTTAAAACTCATTAGGCAAAAGCATTGGGAAATAGTTACTTACCAACAGCGCATTTTTACAGAGTAAAATTGCGCTTTTTTTTATAAACGGATTATTAGCTAAAAGTTTAAATATCTAGTTTGTGTTTATTGAATATCAATTCTAATTAGTTGCGTTTGGCCATGGGAGTATTAACAAGTAAGATTAGTGTTTATCCAACGATTTTTTTACTGCCTTGCCGCACACTCTGAAATAACGCTCTCATCTATTTCAATAACTAAATAAATCATCCTTTTTAAGCCAGTTAGGCCGGCTAAAGAATCTGTGTAAGCTTTTTCAGTATCAATTGGGTTAACTTAAGGGTTAAAAGAGCAAAGACAAACACGCTAGCGTCAATTCTAAATCTATCTCCTTAAGTATTAGTGTGAGCTATCGTTTTAGGGGGAGGAATAATCGTATTGCTTAGGCTTTATTTTATCTTTTTCACAGCTGCAAAATTTGCCTTAAAACAGAATATAAAAAAGCGCAGCTTGTGTTGGAGTAACAAGCCGCGCTTATGAATTAGTTATACAAATAGGTTTTTGTGGTGCGTATTAAATAACGCTAATTTTGTTACGAATGATTTTAACCCCATCTATATTTTCTAGAAATTTTTGAGCTAGTGCGCGCTGAAAACCAGTTTGTGCTTCACCGTATAAATCTACTTCACCATTTTTTACCTGCACACGAATATCACTTAACGCCAGGTTAGGGTTAGTTCGTAGGGTGTTGGTAATAGTTTGCTGTAGGTTAGGTTGAGTGGCTACACTGCTTACTACGGCCATGTTGGTTGCTGCACTTACCTTTGTAGCGCAAGCTAATAAAAATAAACAACAAAATGATACTAAAGCGATAGTTAACTTGAAGCGGTTCATAACTTAATCCTTACATTACGGTGAATAGTGCAGCCACAAAATGGAAATTCCATAGGCTAGGTTATCTTTGTAGTTACAATTTCGGTGCCAATATTAACGCTATGAAATATAAGGTAATTTTATTAAGTGGGAATTAAGGTGGGCAAAAATTACATTTAAATGAGTATGAGTTACATGCTTGGGTTACATATGTAACAGGTACAAACACCAGAGCCTGTAAGGCTTGCATTAAAAAAGCCGACAAAAGTCGGCTTAGAATAAAAATATGTTAGGTTACTTTTTCTTTTTAACCTTAGCCTTTTTCTTGGCTTTCATTTTTACTGGATCTTTACGCTTTTTAGCCGGCGGCTTAGCTTCTTTATGCTGTGGCTCAACACCTTTAATTACACGGCGTTTTAGTTTTTGTTCAACGTAGCGCTCTACTTTATACAAAATACCAATGTCGTGTGCTTCAACTAACGATATTGCAATCCCTTTTTTACCAGCACGGCCAGTACGACCAATACGGTGTACGTATACGTCGGCAGTGCGCGGCATATCAAAGTTAATAACGTGGCTAATGTCAGATACGTCAATACCACGTGCGGCTACGTCGGTAGCAATTAAGATACGTGTTTTGCCACTGTGAAAGTTTTCCATGGCTTTCATACGTTTGTCTTGTGGCATTTCGCCGCGTAACCAAGCTGCTTTAACGCCATTATTGGTTAGCTCGCCAATCAGTGTTTCTAAACGCTCACGGGTTTTAACAAACACAATTGCTTTAGTCACGTCTGGACCATTTAAGGTATTTACTAAAAGCTCTAGTTTATGATGATAGTCATCGGCTAAATGTACCCACTGGTGAATTTTAGCTTTTTCTTTACGTGACGATTCAGCTTCAAGCAGTGCAGGGTCGTTTAATGTTTTTTCAGCAAACCTTTCTACGCTGTCACCTTCGAGTGTTGCTGAGAATAAAAAACATTGGCGACGATTTTTAGCTTCGTCACAAATACGGCTCATTTCTTTTTTGAAACCCATGTCTAACATGCGATCTGCTTCATCAATAATAAGCATTTCTACGTGTTCAGCATGAAAGTTTTCGGTTTCTAGGTATTCCATTAATCGACCTGGTGTGGCGATTAAAATATCATTATTTTTTTCGAAAATTTCTTTATGCGTGCCGTAGTTAATACCGCCTGTTACTACACCAATTTTTAGGTGTGTGCGTTTAGCTAGCAGTTCACATTGTTCGTGAATTTGATAAGCCAACTCACGAGTCGGGGTCATAACGAGGACGCGCGCAAAACCAGGATCACGACGTGGGAAATCCAGTAAGTACTGAATAGCCGGAATTAAAAATGCCGCTGTTTTACCTGTACCAGTAGGCGCAGATGCTAAAATATCGCGCCCCTGTAGTGCTTCAGGAATAGCTTGTTGTTGAATGCTGGTTGGCGTCTCGTAGCCCATTTTATTAATGGCATCGAGTAGCTTGTTATCAAGATCAAATTCAGAAAATTGCATAGAGTGTCTAAAATAAGGGACAATTACCCTGATTATACGCGCTATGCTGCGCTTGGTGAATGAAAAGGTGAAAAAATGTCTGGTTTTGTATTTAAACAATTTAAAGTTGAACACGACCACTGTGCAATGAAAGTTTCTACCGATGGCATTTTGCTTGGCGCATGGGCTAATTTAAGCGGTGCAAAGTCATTACTTGATATAGGCACAGGCACCGGCTTACTAGCATTAATGTGTAAGCAGCGCAGTAATGAGCTTGATATAACTGCGGTAGAAATTGACGAAAGCGCCTATACCCAAGCATTACAAAATGTAGCTAATAGTCCGTGGCCAACAATAAGTATTAAGCACCAAACTATTCAAAGCTTTAGTAGTGAAGTTAAGTTTGATGTTGTTATCTCCAATCCACCGTATTTTAATCACAGTTTAAAAGGCGATAATGCTGCGCGTAATACCGCGCGCCATACCGACGGCTTAAGTTTTGAAGAGTTAATAAATGCGTTTAAACGTTTAAGCCATAGCCGCTCTCGCTTTAGCTTAATACTACCAAGCGTTGAAGGTGCATTATTTATTGAGCTTGCTACTCAAAATGGGCTTTATTTAAATACTCATTGCCAAGTAAAAGCCACGCCCAATAAAGATATTAGCCGCAGTTTAATGGCATTTAGCTACGTAAAAAGCGATATAGAAACATCAATTCTGTGTATTAGAAACTTAGATAATACCTACACCGCTGATTATATAGCCCTGTGCAAAGCATTTTATTTGAAAATGTAAATTGCCAAGTTATGTAGGTTATCTAGTAATAAAGGATAATTTACCTATTATGCATACGTATTCAGTTTTTATTTAATCAATTCTCAATCTAGTGTTAACCACTTGTAAATAACGTCGAGTAGTTGTTTTGCTCGCTCAACAGTTGGATCACACACTATGAAACTCAATAAAGTAATCACCACCGCAGGTTTAAGCCTAGGGTTGCTCTTACCGAGTATTGCCACAGCTACGCCCACCACATTTGTGCATTTGTTTGAATGGAATTGGCAAGATGTAGCGCAAGAATGTGAGCAATACCTAGGACCAAAAGGCTACGCTGCAGTACAGGTCTCGCCGCCTAATGAGCACATTACAGGAAGCCAATGGTGGAC
Source organism: Pseudoalteromonas sp. NZS100 (assembly GCF_015864815.1). Lineage (NCBI taxonomy): Bacteria > Pseudomonadati > Pseudomonadota > Gammaproteobacteria > Alteromonadales > Pseudoalteromonadaceae > Pseudoalteromonas > Pseudoalteromonas sp. NZS100. The sequence goes on along the minus strand of NZ_JADYWM010000019.1, from coordinate 11,158 downwards.
ACGTTATCAGCCAGTAAGTTATGAACTGCAAAGTCGTGGCGGAAACCGTGCGCAGTTTATCGATATGGTAAATCGCTGTAGTGCAGCTGGGGTTGATATTTACGTTGATACGCTTATTAATCATATGGCAGCAGGAAGTGGCACTGGCACAGCGGGAAATAGCTTTGGTAATAAAAGCTTTCCTATTTATAGCCCACAAGATTTTCATGAAAGTTGTACCATTAATAGTTCTGACTATGGCAACGATCGCTACCGAGTACAAAATTGTGAACTCGTTGGACTTGCCGATTTAGATACCGCTTCAAACTATGTGCAAAATACCATTGCAGGATATATTAACGACTTACAAGCTATTGGCGTAAAAGGCTTTCGGTTTGATGCTTCTAAACATGTTGCAGCAAGCGATATCCAAAGTTTAATGGCTAAAGTAAATGGCTCGCCAGTGGTTTTTCAAGAAGTGATTGATCAAGGTGGGGAGGCTGTGGGTGCCTCTGAATATTTAAGCACAGGTTTAGTAACTGAATTTAAATATAGCACTGAGCTTGGTAACACCTTTAGAAACGGCTCGCTTGCATGGCTGAGTAATTTTGGCGAAGGGTGGGGCTTTATGCCAAGCTCTTCTGCGGTGGTCTTTGTAGATAATCACGACAATCAGCGCGGGCATGGCGGCGCTGGTAATGTTATTACCTTTGAAGATGGCCGCTTATATGACTTAGCCAATGTATTTATGTTGGCTTATCCGTACGGTTATCCAAAAGTAATGTCGAGTTATAATTTTCATGGTGATACAGATGCTGGTGGGCCAAATGTACCGGTACATAATAATGGTGACTTAGAGTGTTTTGCTAGTAATTGGAAGTGTGAGCATCGCTGGTCATATATTGCAGGCGGGGTCGATTTTAGAAATAACACCGCCGACAATTGGGCAGTAACAAACTGGTGGGATAACACAAATAATCAAATTTCATTTGGCCGAGGTAGCTCGGGTCATATGGCTATTAACAAAGAAGACTCAACACTAAGTGCAACTGTGCAAACCGATATGGCGCCAGGGCAATACTGTAATGTGTTAAAAGGCGAGTTGTCGGCTGATGCTAAAAGTTGTAGTGGTGAGGTTATAACGGTTAATTCCGACGGTACTATTAATCTTAATATTGGCGCTTGGGATGCGATGGCAATTCATAAAAATGCCAAGTTAAATACAAGTTCAGCGCCAAGCACTGAAGGTGACTGGCAGCGAACGGTTATTTTTATTAATGCACAAACACAAAGCGGACAAGATATGTTTTTGCGCGGTGGAATTGACCACGCTTATGCAAACGCAAACCTTGGTCGAAATTGCCAAACAAGTAATTTTGAGTGTGCAATGCCTATTCGTCATAATAATTTAAAAAACGTGACAACAAGCCCTTGGAAAGCAAATGATAACTACCTTGATTGGTATGGCATAGAAAATGGACAAAGTAGCGAAGCAGAAGGTTCTGCTACCGACTGGACAACGAATGTTTGGCCTGCAGGTTGGAGCGCTGAAAAAACGCTAAACACAGATGGTTTTGGTGTAACACCATTAAATATATGGGGCGAACACTATTGGATGCTTGATGTGGATATGGATTGCAGTAAATCGGTTAATGGATGGTTTGAACTAAAAGCATTCATTAAAAATGGCCAAGGATGGGAGACTGCTATTGCTCAAAACAATACACCTTATACAAGCACTAATCATATAGCGCAATGCGGAAAAGTTAATAAATTTGAGTTTAATAATTCAAGTGTAGTAATTCGTAGTTTTTAAAAGTAAACAAAAAAGCTCATATGAAAACCTAAACTAATGATTATTAGTTTAGGTTTTTTTTATTTTAGGTACAGCGCTTTAATAGTGTGTTTATAAATCACCTGTTATGATTCACTCATTAGTTACATTGAATTAAGACAACACAATGAAAAAGTTAAATAAATTAGCATTACTTAGCACGTTAACAGCCACCATTTTTGCAAGCCAAGGTGTATTTGCTGCTATTACGCCTGTAGGGCTTTGGAAAACGATTGATGAGGATACAAGCCAAGCTAAGTCGTATGTACGTATTACCCAAACCAACGGTGTATTAAGCGGCAAAATTGAAACTATTCTAGACCCGGCAAAACAAAACGATATATGCAGTAAGTGTGATGATGAGCTAAAAGATCAGCCTATTTTAGGAATGACCATAATCACCGATGTAAAAGCACAAGATGATGGCGTATGGGGAGACGGTGAAATACTCGATCCAACAAATGGTAAAACCTACACCTTACAATTAACCCCGCAGGATGAAGGTAAAAAGCTCGAAGTACGCGGCTACATTGGCTTTTTTTACCGAAACCAATATTGGCTAAGAGTAGAGTAAGTTTTACTACTTACTTAATTACTAAACGTTAAATAATTAAGCATTAACTGAAATCATTTTTGCGCTTTGCCTTTCTTACTCACTAAGCCTGCCATATTTAATTGGCATAAAATTTTGAGTAAATAAAAGGGTAAAATATGATTAAGTACATAGTTGCTTTAATAATGCTTAGCACACTGTTAATAAGCGGTGGGGCAAACGCAAAGGATGATGCGGTAAACACGGGTTGGTTTAATAACACGGCTATTAAAGGGTACGACAGTGTTGCTTATTTTACCCAAAATAAAGCCGTTAAAGGCAATGACAAATATACGTTTAGTTATTTAGGTGCCGACTGGCATTTTTCGAGTGAAGAAAACAAAACGGCATTTGCAGAAAACCCAAAGCGTTATGCTCCGCAATACGGTGGCTGGTGCGCTTATGCAATGGCTGATGAGGGGAATGCCGTAGGGATTGACCCAGAAGCATTTTATATTCACGAAGGTAAGCTTTACTTAAATTACAGCCAAAGCGTACAACAAAAATGGTTAAGTAATTTATTGCCGTACATTGTGATGGCTGATGGATATTACCCACAAACGACCAATGTTATGACGTTTCAATAAATTACTCATATTATTAGGGTCTGTTGAACTTTGCGGATTAAAATTTGTTCAAACTAGGGGTTATTTAATCGCGGCGCGAGATTTGTAACCTAGTGGGCTCGATAACTGCTCCTGCGTTATTCTACTGACTTACATCCATGTAAGAATAAGTAAAAACCGAGCAACAAAGAGTAAGTAGCCCCTAGGAAGAACCCTTTGGGCAGCGCCTGTTTGGCATTAATGCTACGTTATCGCCCATTTATGGGGAATAACCACACTGCATAGGCTCTGCCTTGCCTTAATACCAAACAGACTGCTGCAAATTTAACCTTAAAAGATCAACAGACCCTAGTTAAAAAGCCCGCAACTAAACTAGTTGCGGGCTTTTTACTTATTAGCTAATTAATTAAAGCGTTTCGCTATATTCAGTCATTACCTGTTCAACCCATGTTGCAATACGCTCATCGCTTAGCTCGTATTGGCTGTCTTCGTCGAGCGCAAGACCAACAAACTGTTTACCATCAGGGGTTAATGCTTTTGAGGCTTCAAACTCGTAGCTACTGTCGTTTGGCCAAAAACCAAGTTGAGTAAATGTTTGCGTATTTATTTCATCGTGTAGCATGCCTAGGGCATCTTGAAACCATTGCCCGTAACCTTGCTGATCGCCCATGCCAAATAAAGCAATGGTTTTACCGTTTAGGTTTACGTCGGCTATGTCGTCCCACTTTGACTCCCAGTCTTCTTGTATTTCACCAAAATCCCATGTTGAAATACCAAAGATGATAAAGTCGTACTGCTCTGCATTTTTTAGTGGCTCGTCTTTAATATTGTGCAGGGTAACTATATCGGCACCAATAATGTCGCGAATCTTTTCTGCTGCCATTTCGGTGTAGCACGTAGTAGAACCAAAAAATAAACCAATTTGCATCGTATTTATCACTGTGTAATTGCCTGATATGATAGGCTCAAGTTTACCGTAAGGTATTTTTAATTGATACCTTAGCAAAGCATGAGAGCATAATGTGACAACGCTATCTGACGATTCTTTTGAAAATAACAGCAGTATGAGCAGTAATAGCGACTACCTAGAAACCTTTTTAGATAGCCTGTACTTAGAACAAGGCGTAAGCGAAAATACATTAAGCGCTTATCGCAGTGATTTAGATAAGTTTTGCCTATTTTTAAAGGGCGAAAATTTAATGACGGTAACGGGGCTCGACATAGAAAGCTACTTAGCGCATCGAGTTGATTTAGGTTTAAAACCACGCAGTACAGCACGTAGCATTAGTGCGTTAAAGCGTTTTTATCAGTACTTTGTGCGCGAAAAAATAATTAGTGATTCGCCCATGCTAAACATAGCTCAACCAAAAGCCGGACAGTCGTTACCTAAAACACTCTCAGAAGCTGAAGTTGAGGCATTGTTAAATGCGCCCAACACAGAAGAAGCGATGGGACTGCGCGACAAAGCCATGCTAGAGCTACTTTATGCAACGGGCTTGCGTGTAAGTGAGCTTGTTGGGCTTCGTATGGAGCAAATTAATTTGCGCCAAGCGGTTGTGTTTGTAAAAGGCAAGGGTAACAAAGAGCGCTTAGTGCCATTGGGTGAAGAAGCCATGTATTGGCTGGAGCAATTTTTAAAGGGTGGGCGTGCACAAATGATAAAACACGCCACCGATTTTGTGTTCCCATCTAAGCGCGGAGTAGGCATGACGCGACAAACCTTTTGGCATAGAATTAAACACTATGCTATTTTGGCATCAGTTGAGTCTCCATTATCGCCCCATACCATGCGCCATGCTTTTGCTACGCACTTATTAAATCATGGGGCAGATTTACGTGTGGTACAAATGATGTTGGGCCATAGCGATTTATCAACGACGCAAATTTATACCCATGTTGCCAATGAACGGTTAAAGTCGGTACACGCAGAGCATCATCCGCGAGCGTAAGTTTGAAAGTAAATATTATTAAGCCGGTCAATATATTAAGTATTTTTAGGATAGAGAGAAGTTATGAAAAAATTAATGTTAGCAGGTGCCATGTTGTGCACAAGTATTAGTGCATTTGCAAATGGCGTTGCTGTAACACCAGATGCTAATGATCCTATTATTACTAAATTTGCCGAGCTTGGTGTAACTGTAAAGCAAATTAACCCAAGCCCAGTAGCGGGTTTAAAAGAGTTGATCACTAATAAGGGCGTGCTTTACGCAAGTCCAGATGGTCAATTTTTAATGCAAGGTACGTTAATCGATTTAAATAATCGTAACAACTTAACAGAGCAAGCATTAAACGGCGTGCGTGTTGAGGGCATTAAAGAATACGAAGATTCGATGATTGTGTACAAAGCACCAAACGAAAAACACAGTATTACCGTATTTACCGACATTAGCTGTGGTTACTGTCGTAAATTACATCGCGAGTTAGACGATTTACTTGATGCGGGTATTACCGTTAAGTACCTTGCGTTTCCACGTGGTGGCTTACAAGGTTCAGGCTACGCCGATTTAATGAACGTATGGTGTGCACGCGATCAGCAAGAAGCACTAACAGAAGCTAAGTCGGGTACAAGTACTAAAGTAGTTGCAGGCTGTAGCGCACCGGTTGCAGAGCATTACCAGCTTGGTCAAAGCTTTGGTATTAGCGGCACACCTGCCATTATTTTAGAAGATGGTACGATGATCCCTGGTTACCAGCCAGCAGCAGCACTAAAAGCAGCATTAGATGCTAACAAAGCGTCGTAATACGTTTTATAGCTAATAAAAAGGCCTTAATGGCCTTTTTTTGTCTTTTTAATACGACCCAATAAGTTAAAACTCTGCATGAAAAAATTGATCATTGCGCGTGAAAACGTTGACGACTCGCATCTACCGAGTAATTTACACCCTGTAATTAAACAAATTTATGCTAACCGCAATGTATTTAATGCCGACGAGCTAAATAACAGCGTAGCTACGCTTCACGACTTTAAATTGTTTAAAGATATCGACAAAGCCAGCGATTTACTAATTGAGGCATTAAAGACGCAAAGCCAAATATTAATAGTCGGCGATTTTGATGCTGATGGCGCAACAAGTACTGCAACATTAATGCAAGGCCTTGAGATGTTTGGCTTTAAGCATTTAGATTACTTAATTCCTGACCGGTTTAGCTTAGGTTATGGTTTAAGCCCCGCACTTGCAGAGCAAATAGTACAAATAAAGCCTGATTTAGTGATCACCGTAGATAACGGCATATCGTGTATTGCCGGTATTGATATTTTAAAAGCGGTTGGCATAAAAGTGCTGGTAACAGATCACCATTTACAAGGTGAGCAACTACCAAATGCCGATGCAATAGTAAATCCAAATAGGCACGAATGTAGCTTCCCGTCTAAATCTATAGCAGGCGTTGGCGTTGCTTTTTACTTACTGATAGCACTGAGAAGCGTAATGCGAGACCTTGGCTATTTTGAGCAGCAACCGCCGCCTAATTTAGCTAACTTGCTCGACATTGTAGCGCTTGGTACGGTTGCTGACGTAGTGGCGCTTGATGCAAATAACCGCACCTTAGTACACCAAGGTTTAGCACGTATTCGCAGTGGTAAAACACGCCCTGGTATTACCGCGCTTATTGAAGTGGCTAACCGCAATGCTGCCCGCTTAAGCGCAAGCGACTTTGGCTTTTCACTTGCGCCGCGTTTAAATGCAGCAGGGCGATTAGACGACATGAGTTTGGGTATAGCTTGCTTGCTTAGCACCGACATAAACCAAGCGCGTAGTATAGCCGGCGAGCTCGATAGCTTAAACTTTGCAAGGCGCGAAATAGAACAAGGCATGCAAGCCGAGGCGCAAGCCGTGCTTGATAGACTCGCATTTAGCGACGATAACGTCCCTGATGCAATCTGCTTGTTTCAAGACGATTGGCACCAAGGTGTTATTGGCATTTTGGCTGGTCGCTTAAAAGAAAAATACCACCGACCAACCGTTATATTTGCTGGTGGCGAAAACGGTGAAATAAAAGGTTCGTGCCGCTCTATAGAAGGGTTGCACATGCGCGACTTACTCGAAGGGCTTAATACTGCTGAGCCACACTTAATTAATAAGTTTGGTGGCCATGCAATGGCCGCTGGTTTAAGTATTAATGAGCAACACTTTAATGACTTTAAAAAAGCATTTGATGCTGCCGTGAGTGCGCAACTGAGTGAAGAAAGTAAACGCTGCATTGTATTTACCGACGGTGAGCTGCCAAACGACTGCTTTACTATGGAGTTTGCTCAACTATTAAAGCAATCGGGCCCTTGGGGGCAGCAATTTCCTGAGCCGGTGTTTGAGCACACCTTTGAAGTAATACAGCAGCGCATAGTCGGCGAAAAGCATTTAAAGCTGGTGCTAAAGCATCAATCAGGGCGATTAGTTGACGCCATTGCCTTTGGTATTGATGTAAAAGAATGGCCCGACACAGAAGCGAAGTTTGTAAAAGTAGCCTATCAACTCGATATAAATGAGTTTAGAGGTAAATTTACGCTGCAATTAATAGTTAGAGAGCTTGAAAAAGTGCACTAAAAAATATGCACAAATCATGCATAAAAGGCTAATAAAACGCGCGGTTTTTTGTTAAAATCGGGCGTTTTTATCATTTGACGATAATTTGTTGCGAAAATCCCATGTAAAGGGGCGCAATTACCTAGCCATTTTGGAGTGATGTACATGTTTGAAGTGAATCCTGTGATTAACCAAATCAAGGAAATTCGCGAACGTACTGAATTGCTTCGGGGGTACCTTTGACTACGCTCTTAAACAAGAACGCCTAGAAGAAGTTAACGCCGAACTTGAAGATTCAGCCGTATGGAATGAGCCTGAACGCGCACAAGCGCTTGGCCGTGAAAAATCAGCATTAGAGGCTGTTGTTGAAACAATCGACAACCTTGTAGCCGGTACTGACGACGTTGAAGGTCTACTTGAACTTGCTGTAGAAGCCGAAGATCAAGATACCTTTGATGAAGCACAAAGCGAACTTAGCGATCTAAACGAGCAGTTAGAAGGTTTAGAGTTTCGTCGTATGTTTTCAGGTCCTCATGACTCAAACGATGCGTACCTTGATTTACAATCGGGTTCTGGCGGCACTGAAGCACAAGACTGGTGTAACATTCTACTTCGTATGTATTTACGTTGGGGCGAGGCTAAAGGCTTTAAAGTTGAGCTAGTTGAAGCAACCGACGGTGATGTTGCCGGTATTAAAGGCGCAACAGTTCGCTTTGTTGGCGAATACGCTTACGGTTGGTTACGTACAGAAACAGGCGTTCACCGTTTAGTGCGTAAAAGCCCGTTTGACTCAAGTGGTCGTCGTCATACCTCATTTGCTTCTGCGTTTGTATACCCAGAGATTGACGATAATATTGAAATTGATATTAATCCGTCAGACCTACGTATAGACGTTTACCGTGCATCAGGTGCGGGTGGTCAGCACGTTAACACCACCGAATCGGCGGTTCGTATTACTCACGTACCAACAAATACCGTAGTGCAGTGTCAAAACGAGCGTTCACAGCATAAAAATAAAGCCCAAGCGATGAAGCAGTTAAAAGCTAAATTATTTGAGCTTGAGCTACAGCAGCAAAATGCTGAAAAACAAACGCAAGAAGACGCTAAATCTGATATAGGTTGGGGTAGCCAAATACGTTCATACGTACTTGATGACGCACGTATTAAAGATTTACGTACAGGCGTTGAAAACCGCAATACCCAATCGGTACTTGACGGTAACTTAGATAAATTTATTGAAGCCAGCCTTAAATCTGGCCTATAACCACCAAGCTAATAAAGAGCTAAAAAATGACTGATAAAATCCAAGACGAAAACAAGTTAATCGCTGAGCGTCGCGGCAAGTTAGACGCGATACGCGAAAATTGCCCAGCCAACGGTCATCCAAACCAATTCCGTCGTGAGCATTACACGGCTGATTTGCAAGCCCAGTTTGGTGATAAGAGCAAAGAAGAATTAGTTGAACTACAAGAAGTTGTGTCTATTGCTGGACGTATTTTAGCAAAGCGTGGACCGTTTTTTGTAATTCAAGACATGAAAGGTCGCGTACAAGCGTATGCATCTAAAGATGTTCAAAAAGACCTTAAAGAAAAATATGGTCAGCTAGACACTGGCGATATTATAGGTGTTAAAGGCGCGTTAAATAAATCGGGTAAAGGCGATTTATACGTAGAAATGACTGAGTATCAATTACTAACTAAGTCACTTCGCCCGCTACCTGAAAAATTCCATGGCTTATCAGATCAAGAAACAAAGTACCGCCAACGTTATGTTGACTTAATTACTAACGAAGTAACGCGCGAAACATTCCGCATTCGTTCACAAGTAGTTGAAGGCATTCGTCGCTTTTTAGCAGACCGTGACTTTATGGAAGTAGAAACACCTATGCTACAGGTTATACCTGGCGGTGCATCTGCGCGTCCGTTTGTAACTCACCATAACGCGCTTGATATCGACATGTACCTACGTATAGCGCCAGAGCTTTACTTAAAGCGCTTAGTGGTAGGTGGTTTTGATCGTGTATTTGAAATTAACCGTAACTTCCGTAACGAAGGGTTATCTACACGTCACAACCCAGAATTTACAATGATTGAATTTTACCAAGCATACGCTGATTACATCGACCTGATGAACATCACCGAAGACATGCTACGTACTGTTGCAGAAAACGTACTAGGTAGTGCAATTGTAGTTAATACAACTAAAGACGAAAACGGCGAAGTTATCGATTCAGTTGAATACGACTTTGGCCAACCGTTTACACGTTTAAGTATGGCGGATGCTATCTTAAAATATAACCCTGAGTTTGATGCTGCGGTATTTAACGACCCAGAAAACCACTTTGAAGAGTTAAAAGCGTACGCTAAACAAGTGCACGTTAAAATTCCTGAAAACTGTGTTTGGGGTCCAGGTAAGTTCTTGTGTGAAATATTTGAAGAAACAGCAGAGCACATGCTTATTCAACCTACGTTTATTACTGGTTACCCGTGGGAAGTGTCACCACTTGCACGCCGTAACGACGAAAACCCATTTGTTACCGACCGTTTTGAGTTTTTCGTTGGCGGCCGTGAACTTGCAAATGGTTTCTCTGAGCTTAACGATGCACAGGACCAAGCTGAGCGCTTTACTCGTCAAGTTGAAGAGAAAGACGCAGGCGATGATGAAGCAATGCACTACGACGAAGACTACATACGCGCACTAGAGTACGGCTTACCGCCAACGGCTGGTGAAGGTATTGGTATTGACCGTTTAGTAATGTTGTTTACTGATTCATCAACAATTAAAGACGTTATTTTGTTCCCGCATATGCGTCCACAAGCTGACTAATCTTTAGTAGAACAAAGTAAGTTAATAAACGCCGCTTAATAGCGGCGTTTTTTTGCTTATAATTAGTGTTTTAATTAATAAGTACTACACTAAAAATTAAAGGTAATTGTTAGTGCTGATTAATGTGCAATTCAGCTTCACTAACTTATTGTTATTGGAAGTTTTTAATATTAAAACTAACAGTGCTATAACTTTTTAGTATGATTGTTTTTTAAACACATGTTGTATTTATGTAAATATTTAGGCTAGAATACGCACGAAATTTACACTGCTTGGTATTTAGCAGCTAAATATTGATTCTTAAAGGACCTAGAATAAGAGTATGAAAGACAAGCGATTAGATGATTTATCAGAAGAGTGCACATCAGAGCAAGAACGAAACGCTTACTACCGTGCTTGTATCGCTGAATTTCAACAATTAGGTTACCAAGAACAGTATTTGGCTCAGTTAACTGATGACTTAGTTCCCGTGCTAGGTGTTAATCCTTCAAATAAAAATACGTAACCCGCTTAAATTTCAAACTAATTACACTTTTAAACCAAGCATATGTGCAATCTGTAACCATATAGTCGTTTTTGGTAGAAAAGTGTTTGACATATTTTCTGAAATCTTTATTATACGCCCCACAAGACGGAGAGGTGTCCGAGTGGCCGAAGGAGCTCCCCTGCTAAGGGAGTATAGAGTTTGTAGCTCTATCGAGGGTTCGAATCCCTCCCTCTCCACCATTTCTTTTAATGGCGTGTTTTGTAAAATTTTAAAGTATGGGTGCATAGCTCAGCTGGATAGAGTACTCGGCTACGAACCGAGCGGTCGGAGGTTCGAATCCTCCTGCGCCCACCA
>NZ_JADYWM010000018.1:0-95576 GCF_015864815.1 Pseudoalteromonas sp. NZS100 | reverse complement strand
GAGCTGGATTCGAACCAGCGAAGGCTGAGCCGTCAGATTTACAGTCTGATCCCTTTGGCCGCTCGGGAACCCCTCCACGATAATTCTCTACTAATTCACTTCCGGTAAAAGGAAAGTGGTGCCGACTAACCGAGTCGAACGGTTGACCTACTGATTACAAGTCAGTTGCTCTACCAGCTGAGCTAAGTCGGCACTGCTTTAGTACGGGGCGAGATATTAGAGTAAGGTTTATTGGGATGCAACTATAAAATTAAAAAAAGTGTAAATTTTTAGTTTAAATGCTCAATATTCACGCGAAAACACGTTTTTTGCACTTTTTTATGTTGTTTTGCTTAGCTGGTGCCAGTAATTTAACCCCTTCATTACGAGTAATGAATCAAAAATACTTCCCTCAAATTGCTGTTGTAAAAGCAAGCCATAGCCACCAGCAAAAATTATTTGTACTTTTTGCTCTGTTTTTTTATCCGTTAAGTGCAACTTAGCTTGCTCAATTGCTCCAATGGTTGCCACTAAAGCACCATTTTTTAAACCATTAGGCGTGTTTTTACCCAGTTCATTGGTAAATGGAGTTTTACTATCATCAAAAACACGTTGAGTATTTTGTGTAAGTGATGAGGTCATTAAATCAAGCCCAGGTAAAATCCAGCCACCTAAATGCAACCCTCCACTACTAAGCACATCAATTGTTGTCGCAGTACCCGCATCAACAACAATGCATGCTGTGTTTGGATATAACGTAAATCCAGCAATAAGCGCAAGCCACCTGTCTATGCCTAAGTTAGCTACATGCTCGTAAGCGCATACAAGATCTCCAAGCGTTTTGGTTACCTTGGCTTCAAAACAAATAATATTATTGCTAGCCGCTTGCGCGAGAATATCGTTTAGTAAATCACTGCGCCCTACACATGCATAAATCACTTCGGTTATTTGTAACCAAGGCAGGTTATTTATATCTGCCGGTTGTGCTTGCTCGTTATGCCACAACACAGCTTTTAATGATGTATTTCCTACGTCGATCAATAATCTCATAATTGCGCCTTTCTAAGGGAGACTTCCCCGCCGTAATAACTTTTTACTTCCCCGTCTTGGCGAATTCGTATTCCACCTTGTGCGTCAATACCTTCACATATTCCACGCCAGCTTCTGTGCCCTGTGTTTAGTTCAACATATTCACCAGCAAACGCATTGAGCAAATTCCATTGCTTATACATAGCTTGCAAACCCGTTTGACGATACTGCGCTAAACGCTGCTCCAAATGATGAGTAAGAGAAGCCACAAGTTGGTTTTTATCAAGCTTTTGAGTATGTTGATTTAAGTCGGTCCACGCTTGGTCTATATGCTGACTAAAGCTCTCAGGCATTTGTAAATTAATACCGATACCAATCACTAACTGACAAGGTCCTTGCGGTTGTCCATCTAATTCAACCAATACACCTGCAAGTTTTTGCTTATTTATATAAATATCGTTAGGCCACTTAAGTTCTACGTCAACTTGGTATAACGCTTTAATAGCATCATAAACAGCTAGGCCTACCGCAATTGATACGCCCATTGCAGCTTGTAAGCCGTCATCTAAACGCCAAAAGTAACTGTAATACAAATTAGCGCCAAATGGGGATTGCCAAACACGGCCGCGTCTACCACGTCCTGCTTGCTGCATTTCAGCAACAATAACAGTGCCAGACTCAAGCGTTGTTTTGGCCTGTATACGGCGCATGAGCTCGCTGTTGGTCGAATCAATAATAGGGTGTACTTCTACATCGGCAGTATTTGCACCTAGCGCTTTGTAGTGCTGATCAATTTGCGTTTTATTTAAAAGGCCCACCTGACTATTCAAACAATAGCCTTTGCCAGTCACTTTAAAAATATCCAAGCCCATTTCTTGTAACGTTTTAATATGTTTACTTACCGCAGCCCGGCTAATACCTAGCGTTTCACCCAAGGCTTGGCCAGATACAAAGCCTCCTTGGTTGAGTGCATTTAAAATAGCGAGTTTGTTCCCATCAGGTGCTTTCATTACTTAGGCTCCGCGTTAATATGGCATTCGCTGCGTGCATTAATTAAACGTACTTCATGCTCTAACTTAATGTTGTAACGCCTATAAACAACTTGCTGAATGTGTTTAATCATTTTTATTAGGTCGCTGCCTTCACTATTTCCATGATTAACAAGTACTAGAGCTTGTTGTTGATGCACTTCTATACCAGCCTCGCGGTGCCCTTTTAAACCACTTTGATCGATTAGCCAGCCTGCTGCGACCTTGTGATGACTTTGCCCATATTCGTAATGAGGTAAATCGGCAAATTGCTTTAATAGCTCAGCTAACTGCTGGTTGGTTATTATTGGATTTTTAAAAAAGCTGCCCGCATTGGCAAGTGTATATGGGTTAGGTAATTTGCTATTACGCGTTTTTATAACCTGATCGAATACAGCTTGCGGGGTGATGCTTGAGAGCTGCTGCAAAGGGCCATAATTTAATACTGGTTGCCATTTTTTTGGGAGCGCTAAGTGTACTTGCGTGATCACCGCTTTATTTTTAAGGGCATGTTTAAATATTGAGTCTCTGTAAGCAAATTCACATTGCTCGTTATTTAATGAATGCATAGTGTTAGTGGTTATATCAAAGTACTCTACCAACTCAACAAATTTAGCTATCTCAACGCCATAAGCACCAATATTTTGTACCGGCGATGCGCCAACAGTGCCCGGTATAAGTGCTAGATTTTCAAGCCCTGGTATATTTTTCTCTAATAAATAGCTAACTAGTTGATGCCAGTTTTCGCCTGCGGCAATACTTATTAGTGTGTCGCTCTCGCGCTCGGTAATTTTAATACCTTTTAAAGCTATTTTTATAACCGTACCCATGTAGTCATTTAAAAATACGGTATTACTGCCCTCGCCCAGCAAACAAAACGGTGCACTAAAACTTTGCGTTTTAAGTTGCTCAAGCTGAGTAATTTCAACAAAATTTTGGCATTGGCTGTTTAATGCGAATGTATGTAAGGAGTGTAATGAATGCGCCACAAAGCTCTCTAAAAATACCGGTAACTAATCGCAATAGTTTACCTCATCGTCGCAAATGTGGCACTAGATTGTAAAAATCACTCAACCCGCCGTGTCAATCGTGATATAAAACCAGCACTTTTTTATTTGTGTTCAGAGTAATGATGAAAATTAAACCTCTTTTTTTAAGCCTCGCTATGGCGGGTATGTGTTCGCAAGCAATGGCTAATGCGATTGACCAAAACTCGTATGCTAACCTTGATGATGTTGTTACTACTCACTTAAACCTTGATTTAGATGTCGATTTTGCCGACAAGCAGTTAGAAGGTTTTGTAGAGCATACTCTTCAGTGGAACAACAGCAAAAGTAGAACTCTCGTACTTGATACCCGCGACTTAGACATTGATAAAGTAATGTACAAAGATCAAAGCGGTAACTGGAAAAAAGCGACTTTTGATTTAGCTAAGCGAGATGACGTTAAAGGTTCAAAGCTTACTATTGTGTTTAAAAACCAAGCTGAAGTAGTTCGTATTTATTACAACAGTCGTCCAGAAGCTTCAGGCCTGCAATGGTTAACACCAGAGCAAACGGCAAGTAAAACGCATCCATTTATGTACAGCCAATCGCAAGCAATTCATGCACGTAGTTGGATCCCAGTGCAAGATACACCCGCAATGCGTGTAACTTACTCTGCACGAATTCATACACCAAAAGATATACGTGCTGTAATGAGTGCCGATAACAAAGATGCGCTTTATAAAGATGGCGACTACATTTTTGATATGCCACAAGCAATTTCACCTTACCTAATTGCTATTGGCGCAGGTAACTTAGAATTTAAAGCAATGTCGCATCAAACAGGCATATTTGCTGAACCGACAATTTTAGATGCCTCAGTTGCTGAATTTGACGACACCCAAGCCATGATCGATAAAACAAACGCGATGTACGGCGAATATGCATGGGGTCGCTACGACTTATTAATGCTACCACCAAGTTTTCCGTTTGGTGGCATGGAAAACCCACGCTTATCATTTATTACTCCAACGGTTGTTGCTGGTGATAAAAGCTTAGTTAACCTTATTGCCCATGAGCTTGCTCATTCTTGGTCAGGTAACTTAGTAACTAACGCAACGTGGGAAGATTTATGGTTAAACGAAGGTTTTACCTCGTACGTTGAAAACCGCATTATGGAAGAAGTATTTGGCCGTGACCGTGCGGTTATGGAACAAGCACTTGATTCAGCGTCTTTACGCGCACAACTTAAAACAATTGATGCACCAGATACACGCCTTAATTTAAAACTTAACGGCCGCGACCCAGACGATGCGTTTAGCTCAGTGCCTTATACTAAAGGTCAATTATTTTTAATTTACCTAGAAAACAAATATGGTCGCGATAAATTTGACCCGTTTGTAAAAGCGTACTTTAAAGAGTTTTCGTTTAAATCTCTTACTACCGCGCAATTTGTTACTTACTTAAAAGCTAACTTAATTGAAAAGTATCCTGGTGTTGTAAGCATGGATAAAGTAAACGAATGGATTTTTGAACCTGGATTACCAAGTGATGCGCCAAACCCTACTTCTGATGCATTTGATAAAGTAGATACTGCAACAGCAGCATGGTTAAAAGGCGACACAACTGCAGCTCAACTGCCAACAGCTGATTGGTCTGTGCATGAGTGGCTACACTTTTTAAATAACTTACCACGTGATTTAAGCCAAGAGCACATGGTAGAGCTTGACTCAGAATTTAACCTAACACAGTCAACTAATGCCGAACGTGCATTTGCTTGGTTTATGCTAGCAGTAGGAAATGGTTATCAACCAATTTACCCTGCACTTGATAAGCACTTATCAGGTATTGGCCGTCGTAAATTAATTGTCCCGTTATATAAATCCCTTATCACTAACGGTAAAAAAGAGTGGGCACAAAGCGTGTACTTAAAAGCACGCCCTGGGTATCACCCACTTGCACAAGGTACTATTGACGCATTATTTGAATAAATAGCGTTAACTAGAAACTAAAAAGGGCCAAATTTGGCCCTTTTGTTTTGCTATTTTTCTACTTTGTCACTTTTTCTAAAAAAGCTTTACGCTCTGCAGTTGTGGCTTGTTGCCACCAAAAATCAAGCATTTGCGGCGCACTTGGCATGCCTTTACCTGTAATGGGTGCTATCGGCTTTATTGGCTGACTAGGACGAGAAGGTCCTGCAGGCATTGTATTTTGCATTACCGGTTTATTGCTTGCTAGCTGCGTGTTAGAAATAACACTTAAAGGCTTAGCAACAGCGCTACTTTTTGCTTTTAAACTAACTTGTGGTGCTTCTGCAAATACTTTTGCAGATACTGCATTTTCAGCACGATTAAACACTAAGGTATAATCTTTACCTGCTTCAACAGTTACACTTACCCAAAATGGTTCCGACTCCACAACTTCATGCGTGTCATAATCATCTTCATATAAATCGGTATATTTTAGCCTAAGCTGGTAAGTTCCTGGCGCAAGCTCTACATCATCAATACGGCTAAACAAAGAGCTTTCTAGCATTTTATCGCCCACTTGTAGTGGTACAATTTCTTCTGGAAAGTGAATGTTTTCAGCATTAGCCGAAAAACTAAGTAGTAATGCAACTGCGCTACTGATTAAAATTGGTTTAAGCATATTAACTCCTTTATTTGATTTCAGTTTGACACTGCTTTGAAAGTTTGTCATTAGTGAGCTTAAAATTCATAACACTTAATTAGGAACACACTATGAGCCAAGAGACTATTTTTACCAAAATAATTAATCGTGAAATTCCGGCTGACATTGTCTACGAAGATGAAGACACCCTCGCATTTAAAGATATAAATCCACAAGCGCCATTTCATGTGTTAATTATCCCCAAAAAAGCAATTGCTACTATAAATGATATAAATCCTGAAAACTCACATTTAATAGGCAATTTATACGTTGTTGCGGCAAAATTAGCTAAGCAACACAATTTTGCTGAGGACGGATACCGCGTGGTCATGAACTGTAACGAACATGGTGGACAAACCGTTTATCACATACATTTACATATGCTTGGCGGTAAAGAAATGGGATGGCCACCTTACCAAAATGTAAAAAAAGTAAATTAATTAAAAATTTTTATCTAACTATTCTGCTCAACCAATTAGTTACAAATGTTATGATTTTTCATGGTTATAAAGAATAAATAGTTACTTATTTGCAACATTTTATGTTTAAATAATCGTAAAATCGTATTTGTTATTGAGTGCTTCAGCGACTTTCTAATACAAAAGGTGCGGAAGTCGTGATAAACTTAAACAGTCAGCTTTATAAAAGAGTATAAAAACATGAGCAGTTCAGCCTTTTTGTTATTAGATCAAGAGCCAATTAACACTATTGGTATTAACGTTTTAGAACCTTTGTTAAAAACGCAAGGCCTTGACGTAACCACGGGTACTAATATTTTAGATATACCTGAAGGGACTCGACTTTTGTTTATCGAAACATCTAGCAAGG
The DNA here is from genome assembly GCF_015864815.1 of Pseudoalteromonas sp. NZS100. Lineage (NCBI taxonomy): Bacteria > Pseudomonadati > Pseudomonadota > Gammaproteobacteria > Alteromonadales > Pseudoalteromonadaceae > Pseudoalteromonas > Pseudoalteromonas sp. NZS100. The sequence goes on along the minus strand of NZ_JADYWM010000018.1, from coordinate 89,059 downwards.
ATGCATGGGGAAAACTAAAAGAACAACTAGTAAACCTACGTATTAAATGCGATATCATATTATTTAATCTAGACGAAAACCCTGAGCTTGCTAATCGTGCATTGTTGAGCGGTATTCGTGGCGTATTTTACACAACAGATAACGCCGATGTATTAATGAAAGGTATTCGCTTACTACTTGAAGATCAGCTTTGGTACCGTCGCGATATTATGTGTAATGCATTAAATCGTATGCTGCAATTTAATAAAGATGCGCTGCATAAACTAACCGAAGGCGATATTGAGCCTGTTAAACTTACTAAGCGAGAAAAAGCAATAATCTCATTAATGAGTAAAGGTTCGAAGAATAAAGAAATCGCAGAAGATTTAAGTATCAGTCCACACACAGTTAAAACACATTTATATAGCGCATTTAGAAAAACTAAATGTCGTAACCGTATTGAGCTCCTATCTTGGGCACAACAAAATATCCCTGATGAAATTCGTTAATCATATATTTAGTTTAAAATTAAAAACAGACACTAAGGTGTCTGTTTTTGTATGTGTTACACACTTATTGAATACCAATTTGCTTGCCTAAGTGATCTGCTTTGATAATTGGTATAAGTGTATACTTTTGATAATCTTAGTTTAAAACTACTTTGCTGGAATATTAATGCTCGACTCTTTCACTCTTTATTTTGCCAGCATCGCCATCATGGTTGTAATGACCTTACTTAACTTTTTAACATGGCGAACGAACAAACAAATATCGGGCACGCTGCTATACATTTTCTATCCCATATTGCTATTAGGCTCTGTTATTGGTTTTACGCTTGTTGGTGATACACATAACTTAGTAATTATTAGCGCTGCCAGTAGCATGATGTTTGCCGCATCAATAGTGCATTGTTTATCGCTCAGTCAGTTTTTAAATTATCACGGCATTGGTTTTAAATTACTTTGCTCAGTGACCGCTTTTTGCACTGTAATGCTTGGCTATTACACCTTTTTTGACCCATCTTTACACGAAAGAGTGATTGCATCCGATATACAGCACATAGCAGAAGCCGGCTTTTTACTCTTTATATTTATTAAGTACGCGCGCAAACCCTACCCTAATGGCAGCATTGTATACATAACCATTTTAACGCTTGTTGCTTTAAGCTTTATCGGCCGCTCGTTATTTATGGATAACATTGAACAAAAAAATCTTTTAGTAAACGGCTGGTTTAGCTCTTTATTATTTTTAAATGGCGTAATTGCACCCATGTTTTATGCTGCAGGTATGGCCTTATTATGTAATGAGCGCAGAGAGCAGCACCTCAATAAACTCGCCGATAAAGCACAAAAAGACTTAGAAATACGCGGGCTCTTTTTATCAACAATAAGCCACGAAATTCGCACCCCACTAAACGGTATTTTAGGCAGCGCCCAACTTGTTATGAACCAAACAAGTGATACCCGCAATAAAGCCTATTGCGAGGCGATTATAAATTCTGCCGAATCACTTAACTTGTTAGTAGATAAGGTCCTTGATTACGCGAGCCTAGATCAAAGTGACGAAGCGCTTTACGAAGAAGATGTAGAATTTAAAACATGGCTTAATAATTTATGTTTATTACTAAGCCCAATGGCCGAGCAAAAGCAGCTAAAATTTGAGCTTATCTATAATATTCCTGAGCAAGCCTGTTATTACTGCGACCAACAAAAACTTAGACAAATAATTATTAATTTAGTCGGTAACGCTATTAAATTTACAGATCACGGAACCGTTAAAATTCAGGTTGATTTAGTATTAGAAAAACAACTTGAGCACACGATAAAAATTAGTGTCAAAGATTCAGGACCAGGTATAGAAAATGATGAGATAGCCTACTTAACAGAACCTTATGTACAAAGTAGCGCAGGAAAAGAAAAAGGCGGAACCGGCCTTGGTTTAGCTATTACTAGCCGCCTGCTTGAGAAGCTCAGTAGCCGACTCGAAATAGCCAGCCAGCTTGGTACTGGTAGTGTATTTAGCTTTACCGTTACTTTTACTTTAGGTGAATTAAGCCTTGTAGAGCAGCGCCATCAAACTAAAGATTACTTAACAGGTCTTGATGTACTACTGGTTGAAGATTTAGATTTAAATCAAAAAATTGCTATAGAATTTATGGCCGACGATGAACACAAAATTAAGCTCGCAAAAGATGGAAAAAGCGCCATAGAGCTCATGCAAGCCCACCACTTCGATGTTGTTTTACTTGATATGAACCTACCTGATTTAACAGGCCAAGAAGTACTTAAACGTCTAAAACGCATTGATCATAAAAATCAACGAACGCCAGTACTCGCGTTTACTGCAAGCCTTAGTCCTGACGAGGTAAAAGAGTATTTAGAATTAGGAATAAAAGACATTGTAGGCAAGCCTATTAAGCACGAAAAGCTTCGTCAAGCACTTAGCGACTCTCAATCTAATCAAACTGCGAGCATTGCAGTAGAGCTTATTGATACCTTGTATGACAAAACAGCGGCCGAAACACTCACCAGCTCATTTAGTGAAGATGAAGTATCGTCGATTTATAATGAGTTTGTGCTTTCGGCGCGTAACAAGCTAATTCGCTGTCAAAAGCTTATTGACCAACAACCAGAGCAATGCATTAAACTTTTACATCGCCAAGCAAGTACCGCTCTGCAACTTGGTTTTAATCGCTATGGTATTGAGCTTAAAAAAATAGAGCGCCGTTTACTCGATAAAAAGCCACATAACGACATGCTTGATGAAGCGTTAGATCTGTGGCAACGCAGCTTAGAGCAATATTTAAAGTTTGTGCGTGGGCAGTTAGAGTAATAGTGAATTAGCTTTAAAAAAAGCTAATGATTAGCCTCTTCCATATTTATCATCAAATCGCTCTATATCGCTTTCATCAAGCACAGTACCGGTTTGCACTTCAATGACAATTAACGGCTCTTTTTGATTATTAGCCAAACTATGAATTTGCTTAGCCGCGATATAACACGATTGGTCGTGCGTTAGCGTATACGCTTGCTCATTAATACACACATCTGCAATACCCGAAACCACCACCCAATGCTCAGCGCGATGCTGATGGCGCTGCGTCGAAAGCTTAGCACCGCTATTAACAGTAATTTTTTTAACTTTAAAGCCAGTGCCTTCAACCAAAGTACGGTAATTCCCCCATGGGCGAAAAACCACTTGATGATGATTAAGTTTATCAGCCTGTGTTGTAGCAATTTGCTTAAGCAACAAAGGCAGAGAATCTAGCTCATTTTGGTTTGCAATTAACGTGGCATCATGAGTATGAATAATTGCTAAACTGCTTACTCCAAGCGTGGCAATAGTGTGTTCAGCCTCGTTAATAACTAAGTTATTAGTGCTTTTTTGAGCCATATAATTAGCATTTAAGCTATTACCGTTTTTATCTTTTTTTGTAAGCGCATCAAGGGATGAAAAACTACCTACATCACTCCATTTTAAATCAACAGGCATAACAACTACGTTATTACTGCGCTCTAAAATGGCGTAATCAATTGAATCGCTTGGGCAGTGTTCAAGCGCACTGTTGCTTGGGCGGGTAAACCCTAAATCTTTAGTAAATTGTGCTGCTGCAGCGACACTCGTTGCTATTTTTGGCGCAAACCGCTCGAGCTCTTTTAAATAGGTCGCTGGGGTAAATAAAAACATGCCGCTATTCCAGCTATAACCACCTTGAGCTAAATAACGGTTCGCTGTATCTAAGTCAGGCTTTTCTTTAAATTGAGCAACATCGTAACAACCCGTACCGGCAATAGCCGCGCCTTGTTTTATATAACCATAACCGGTATGCGGCTCTGTAGGAGTAATAGAAAATGTCACTAACTTACCTTGCTCGGCAAGTTTTACAGCTTCTGGGAGCTTAGCCGTTAATACATCAAAGTTTTTAATATGATGATCGGCAGGCATCACTAATAGCGGGCCGGTAATCCCATTTTGCAGCGCATAGTGGGCGGCTAATGCGATGGCAGGAGCGGTATTTTTACCTTTGGGTTCGAGTAATAACGCAGTAGGAATTGAGCTTGCAGCTTGCTCGGCGGCAATAAATCGGTGCTGCTCATTACACACTAAAATAGCATTATCAAATAAGTTATTAGAAACACGCGCCAATGTACTTTGCAGTAATGACGTGTTTTCACTAAGTAGTGGTAAAAATTGTTTAGGCATTGCTTGGCGAGAGAGCGGCCACAAGCGAGAGCCTATGCCACCTGCTAAAATTACAGGAGTGATTAAAGTGTTCATAATGTACATTAGCCGCCAACAAAAATATCAGCGACTATTTTAACACTTTATTGGCTCTGCGCTAAATTAACGTGTTTATATTAATGTAAAAGAGTCTGCATCTAAATAGGCAGGAAACGCTGCTTTAAACTCATCCAGTGGCGCTTTTTCAAGCGTGATAGTAACTAGTTGCTCTGCGTCATCTTGCGCTTTAGTTAACGCATCACCTTTGAAGTCGTATACCGCTGTACCGCCATTGTGCGCCACACCATTACCGTCTTCCCCCACGCGATTAACACCTACTACGTAACATAGGTTTTCCATTGCACGCGCCATAAGTAACGTATCCCAAATATGGCGGCGCACAGCAGGCCAGTTTGCTACGTTTATCATTACATCGTAGTCGTTATTATTACGTTGAAATACCGGAAAGCGCAGGTCATAGCATACTTGCGGTAATAGTTTAAAACCATTGATTTCAAAAACTTTGCGCGCTTGCCCTGCTACAACGTAATCGCCCTCGCTGCCTAAGCGAAATAAATGGCGTTTATCGTAATAACTCACCTCACCATCGGGCTTTACCCAATAAAACCGATTCGCTTTTTTATCGCCTTGTGCAACAAGTACCGAACCTGCAATAACCGCATTATGTTTATGAGCCTGCGCCTTTAACCACGTCAGTACTTTACCGTTTTCAGGCTCTGCACAATCTAAATTAATAGCAAAGCCAGTCGAGAATGTTTCGGGCAGTAAAATAAGATCGGGCTGATGCGTAATTGCTTCAAGCTGCTTATTAAACATGGCTAAATTAGCATCTTTATCAAGCCAATAAAGCGAGCTTTGCAATGCTGTAATGGTTAAAGTTGACATAATATTTGCGCAGCCTCTATGAGAGTGTTGTCGTTTTTAGCAAAGCATAAACGAATTACTTTGTCGGTTGGTGGATTTTGATAAAAAACACTTAACGGAATAGCCGCAACACCGGCTTGCTCAACTAACCAATGGCAAAATTCAACATCGTTTAAATCCGATACATCGCTGTAATCTAACAATAAAAAGTAAGTGCCTTGGCTAGGTAAAATTTTAAAACGGCTGTTACTTAAATGACTCGCTAATAAGTCGCGTTTTTGCTGATAAAACCCGCTTAGCTCATCTATATGCTCGCCTTGCCGCTCGAGCATATCGGCAAGCGCATGCTGTGCGGGGGTAAAACTAGAAAACGTAACGTATTGATGAATTTTTCTAAATTCGACAGCTAAATCTGCAGGTGCAATACAGTAACCCATTTTCCAGCCCGTGCTGTGAAACGTTTTACCAAAACTCGATACAACAAAGCTTTTGGTAAATAATTCATCATCGCGTAATGCGCTTAAATGCGGTTGCTGATCAAACGTAATGTGCTCATATACCTCATCGCTTATTACATATAAATTGTGAGTACCAACTAACTTTTTAAGCTCTTTTATATCTTGTGGCTGTAATATTTTACCGCTTGGGTTATGAGGCGTATTTATAATAATTGCACGGGTATTTTTAGTAATTGCTTGGCTTACTACTTGCCAATCAATGGTGTAATTTGGCGCACTTAAAGCAATGTGTACCGACTTTCCACCAGCGAGTTCAATTGCCGGTTGGTAAGAGTCATATGCAGGGTCAAATACAATCACTTCATCACTGGGGCGCACAATTGTTTGAATAGCCACAAACAATGCCTCTGTTGCACCCGAGGTAACAGTCACTTGATCAGCTGCGTTTATATCAACTGCATATTTGCGCTTTGCTAAATCAGCAATTTGTTGCTGTAATCTTGGTACACCACTTGAAGGTGAATATTGATTAACGCCCTGCTGCACATAATAATTTAGCTGCGTTTTTAAAAGATCAGGAGCATCAAACTCAGGAAAGCCCTGAGAGAGATTAATTGCCGAAAACTCATTAGCCAACCCGCTCATTTGGCTAAATATACTAACGCCTAAATTTGGTAATTTACTTTCAAACACGTGATGCCCTTAATGATGGTTTTGCGCTTAAAGCGATGCTATCATTGCTTAAAACAGAAGTATAGCCGTCTAAAAACAATTAACTTTACGCTCATTAGTGAGGAATGTATGCAAAACAATACCGCTATTTCACAACTTATTGAAGCCGGAAAATGGGTTAGCCAAAAAGGCTGGGTACCCGCAACAGGCGGAAACTTTTCAGCTCGTACTAGCACTGGCTTTGTTGTTACAGCAAGTGGGCACGATAAAGGCTCATTGACGCAAGAGCATTTTTTGCAATTAGATCACCAAGGCGAGCGCCTAGCAGGAGCTGCAAAACCATCGGCAGAAACACAATTACACCTAAGTTTGTATCAGCTTATACCTGATGCGCAGTGTGTTTTGCATACTCACTCTGTAGCCGCTACCGTACTGTCGCAAATTACCCAAGGGCATCAGCTTGATTTAACAGGCTATGAAATGCAAAAAGCACTGAGCGGCTTTACTTCGCATTTAGAAACGCTGAGCATTCCTATTTTCGATAACGATCAAGATATTGACCGATTAAGCCTACTGGTCAGTGACCATCATTTACACACGCCTATAGAGCATGGCGTACTGATACGTGGTCATGGTTTATATGCAGTAGGACGTAATATTGATGAAGTTCGTCGCCACTTAGAAGCCTTAGAGTTTTTATTTAGCTGCGAACTAGAGCGCCTAAAAATAATAGGCATTCAAGCGGGAGTAACTAAATGATTAAAGCCATTTTAACCGACATCGAAGGCACAATAACCCGTATCTCGTTTGTTAAAGAGGTGTTGTTTCCTTACGCAGCAAAACAGTTACCTACCTTTGTACGTGCCAATGCTAATAAGCCAGATGTAGCTGAGCAAATTAGTGCCGTAAAAGCCCTTATCGAAAAGCCAAACGCCGATATTGAAGAAGTCATTAGCACTTTACTTACCTGGATTGATGAAGATAAAAAAATCACTCCACTTAAGCAATTACAAGGCTTAATTTGGCAAACAGGGTATGAACACGGTGATTTTAAAGGTCATTTATACCCAGATGCATTTGATTTTTTACAAGCTCAACACAACAACGATATTACTTTATATGTGTACTCGTCAGGGTCAGTAAAAGCGCAGCAGCTACTTTTTAAATACAGTGATTATGGTGACATTCGCAGCTTGTTTACTGACTTTTTTGACACCAAAGTTGGCGCAAAACAAGAGCAAATTGCCTATAACACCATTGTGGAGCTGTTACCGTTTAAAGCAGCAGAAATACTCTTTTTAAGTGATGTAGCCGGCGAGCTTGATGCCGCGCAAGCTGCAGGCTTAAAAACACTACATTTAATTCGTGATGGGCAAGCAAGCACTAAAGCACACCCTTATATTAATGACTTTAGCCAATTTAAATTGGAGCAATTAGTATGAGTCAATTAACAATATATGCTGACAACGATGCAAGCAAAGCACTTGTAAGCACATCAAATGCTGATGATATTACAAAGCAGCTAGCTAAAGTAAACGTACGCTTTGAACAGTGGCAAGCAAATGCAGATATTAATGAGCACACCACCCATGAGCAAATTATTAGTGCGTACAAAAACGATATAGATCGGTTAAAAACCGAAAATGGCTATCAAACAGTAGACGTTATATCTCTAACTAAAGGTAATCTTGGCGCATCAGAGCTGCGCAAAAAGTTTTTATTTGAACATACTCATAGTGAAGACGAAGTGCGTTTTTTTGTAAAAGGCCAAGGGCTATTTTGCCTGCATTTAGGCAATAAAGTTTACCAGGTACTTTGCCAACAAGGCGATTTAATTTCAGTGCCTGAACTTACCCCGCATTGGTTTGATATGGGAAGCGACCCTGAGTTTACTGCCATTCGCTTATTTAACAATACAGAAGGCTGGGTGGCAAAAAGCACTGCCTCGTCTATTGCAGAGCAATTTCCCTTGCTCGATTAATAAAGCTCAGTGCACGCATTTTCTATAAGCGTATTTATGCTATTTGCAGGATGACTTCAATCACTTAACTCTGTAATATTATTTTAGTAATGCAGCTGATAAAGAGTAACTTTCTAATGGTGAACGAACAATATCAAAAGTCTAAACAACAACTAGCCTACTCACGTAAGCAAGTTGAAAAGGCTGGTCGTATTTTTCGTAAAAATGAAGGTGATTTTGACTTTGCAATAGAGGTTGTACAGAACTATCGTGCAGCACATTTATATCCGCTGACTATTATTAAAAATCTTGTATGGAAACATGTAAAAAAGCTTCATTTGCTAGAATCGGCGACCATAGTTAGACGCTTAAAGCGCTTGCCAACTATTATAGATAAGTTACAAAGAGCCTCGTTGGATGGTAAAAGTGAAAACGCAATAAATCTGAAGCGAATGCACGACATAGGTGGCTGCCGAGTAATCTTAGATAATCTAGAGCATCTATATCAACTCAACGCCAGTTTAGATTCGAGTAGAGCTGTTCATAGCGTTAAATCATATGATTATATTGAAAACCCAAAAGCGACAGGCTATAGAGGTATTCATCGTGTTTATAAAAGTTATAACAATTTAAAATCTCACGATTATAAAGGCTTTCAAATTGAAGTTCAGTTACGCACTAGGCTTCAGCACCTTTGGGCTACTACTGTTGAAATTGTAGATATTATTGAAAAAGAAACACTAAAAACTAATCCCCAAGCAGCCGACACAGATTGGAAGCGATTATTTTTTATCATGGGTGAGTTTCTTGCAGTCAAAGATGGTTCAAATCAATTAAGTTCACAACAATCGCAGGCCTTTGTTGATGAGCTTTCGGCACTAAATAAAAAGCTAGCCGCATTTCATAAGCTTGATGCATTTAATCGCGCATTCCAAGTTGACGAAATTAAAAATAAATCGAAAGATACAGGCTTTGCTTTACTCGTTCACAACACAGAAACACAAATGGGTCGAGTCTTTTTATATGCAGAGAATAAAAAGCAAGAAGCTCTAACACATTACGCCGAACAAGAAAAACAAACTCACAATAACGTGCTTCTGGTAGCAGGGAGCGACTTGAAATCTATAGAAAAAGCCTACCCCAACTACCTAAATAGTACCTCTGAGTTTCTTTCAGAATTCAGTCGCATATTATTGAGTTAGCTCTTTAAGTTTACCCATTAATACTTGTTGCTGGTTATACACACCAGTATCTAACACCCACCCTGTGACCAGTTTTGCCGGCGTTATATCAAATGCAGGGTTATATACATTAGCATTGATGGGAGCCCATAGAGCCTCGCCAAAGCTACCGCTAACTCCGCGCACTTCTTGAGGATTTCGTTGCTCTATTTCTATATCATCACCACACGCGGTGTTGGTATCAAGCGTGGTAATAGGCGCAACTACATAAAATGGAATGTTATGAAAATACGCAAGTACGGCTAAATTATAGGTGCCCACTTTATTAGCAAAATCACCATTGGCGGCAATACGATCAGCCCCCACTACTATTTTATCTACCTTACCTGCAGCCATTAAACTTGCTGCCATATTATCGCAAATTAATGTGTAAGGTATTTCCCAGCGCTCAAGCTCAAAGGCAGTTAAGCGACCGCCTTGTAATAATGGTCGTGTTTCATCAACCCACACATGTACGTTGCCATGTTTTTGCTGCGCTTTGTAGATAACACCTAGTGCAGTACCAATACCAGCGGTTGCAAGCGCCCCTGTATTACAATGAGTTAATATGTTGTCGCCACTTTTTATAAGCTCGGCACCACGGTTTGCCATTCGTTCACACAGCTCAATATCTTCAATAAACAACCGCTCAGCAGTACTAACAATACCGGCAACATAATCGCTTTGCGTTAAAGCTTTTCGCAATGCCGCCATACAATGCATTAAATTAACCGCCGTTGGACGAGTGGCTTCTAGTTCATTGATTGCTTTTTCAAGCTCACTTTTCACTACCCCTTGCTCAGCTAAATACGCCACTAACAAGCTCGCGCCTAAACCAATAAGTGGGGCTCCACGCACTTTTAAGTTAATGATCAGCTCTTTCATGGTTTCTACATCATGGCACTGATGCCATACCTGCTGGTGAGGTAGTAAATATTGGTCGAGCACACTAAGCGACCCGTTTTCATATTTTAAACTGCTTGCGATTAAGTTTTGCATAATGCTTAAGGTATTAAAAATGCGTAACGTTATTTTACACCACTTTGAATAACTCTCAAGTTAGACTTGTAGACATCTAAACATTTAAAAGTATAGAATGCTTAAAAGCTGATTTTTGAGATTTAAACCATGACTAACTATGTTGCTTTTAATGCACAGGGCGCTATCGATTACGTATCGACATTAATTGAATCTAAACAATGTAATTTTTTTGAATCCGGACAAACCTTATCGGCATATGAGTTTGGTGATGGCAATCTTAATTTAGTATTTAGAATTACTGATGAGCAAAATAATAGTGTTATTTTAAAGCAAGCTCTGCCTTACGCGCGTTGCGTAGGTGAGTCGTGGCCACTAACGCTTGATAGAGCCCGTATAGAAGCACAAGTTTTACTTAACCATGGTGCTATTTGCCCTACTTATACTGCTAATGTTTTACATTATAGTGAAATACAAGCGCTGACTATTTTAGAAGATTTAGGTAATTTACAAATATTGCGTACTGCACAAAATAATGCAGAGCAATTCCCTAAATTGGCACAGCATGTAGCGACCTACTTAAGCCACACCGGCTTTTATAATTCAGATTTTTACTTAACCGCGCAAACTAAAAAAGCACTCGTTAGCCAATTTACTAATCCTGAGCTTTGCCAAATCACTGAAGACTTATTTTTTAGCGATCCGTACATTGAGCACGAACGCAATAACTACCCAAAGCAACTACAAAACGAAGTTGATGCAATACAAAAAAACAACGCATTAAAGTTAGAAATAGCAAAACTAAAAGCTAATTTTTTATCTAACCCGCAAACATTACTTCATGGAGATATGCACAGCGGTAGCATTTTTGTTGATTGTAATAACACAAAGATGATTGACCCGGAGTTTGGCTTTTTTGGGCCTATTGGGTTCGATATTGGCTCTTTTATTGGTAATTTACTATTGAATTACTGCGCACAATACGGGCATATTGAAGACTTTGTAGCACGTCGCAATTACCAAACACATTTACTTAGCTGTATCGTAGACACCTATAGTTTATTTGAGCAGCAATGGCTTGAATTAATACGCACTAAAACATTAGATGAATCATTAGCGCCAGTAGGCTATGCGCAATACTTTATGAAAAACGTATTGCAAGATGCTGTTGGTTACTGTGGTGCTGAGTTAATTAGGCGTACTATAGGGCTTGCGCACGTAAGCGATATAGATAGTATTAGTGATGACAATGCGCGCCTTACAGTGCAAAAACAAACATTAGCACTAGGCGAGCAACTTATTTTAAATGCACAAACATGCAACAACAAAGAAGCATTTTTTAGTTTATTAATAAGCCAATTAAACTAACAAGCATTAAAAAAGGCGCTATAAGCGCCTTCTAGTTAGTTAAAACTTACTTGTAGTTTTCATAAATTTTATCAAGCGGCTCTGAAAGCCCACTTTCTTGCACTATACGTACATGCTTACGAGCCAACTCACGTGCACTTGTTACACCGCATGAGTGAGCAATTAAACCGGCTCCGTAATGAATATATTTATTATAGTTAGCTACTCGTTGCGCTTTATCAGCTACATTTAAGCCGCGTTGCAAACGCTCGTTATGCGTAGTGATCCCGGTTGGACAGGTATCTTTATTACATTGCATTGCCTGAATACAGCCCAGTGCAAACATATGACCACGAGCCGATACAACAAAATCAGCACCGAGCGCCAATGCCCAAGCAACCTTTGAAGGAACGATTAATTTACCCGATGCAATAATTTTCACGCGATCTCTAAGGCCGTGCTTTTCAAGCATATTAACTACAAGCGGCAAGCTTTCGCGCAGTGGTAAACCCACCGAATCCATAAGCGGCTGCGGTGCAGCCCCCGTACCACCATCAGCACTATCAATTGTTATAAAATCAGGTGCCGACTCAATGCCACGATGATTTATTTCTGCAAATAACGTTTCTAACCAGGTGTAATCACCAATAACGGCTTTAAAGCCTGTTGGTTTTCCTGTGGCATTACGTACAGTGGCAATCATATCGAGAATATCAGCTGGGTTTTTAATTTCAGGGTGTCCATTTGGGCTAATCGAATCTTGCCCTTCTGGAATACCCCTAATTTTAGCTATTTCGGCGTTAACTTTGCGCCCTGGTAACATACCGCCTTTACCTGGCTTTGCACCTTGGCTCATTTTTAGCTCGAACATTTTGACTTGTTCGTGAGCTGCTATTTCTTTAAGTTTTTCGGTGCTTAAGTTTCCATGCTCGTCTCGGGCACCATATTTAGCTGTACCAATTTGAAATACCAAATCGGCGCCACCTTCAAGGTGGTAAGGGCTTAAGCCCCCTTCACCTGTGTTCATCCAGCAACCCGCCAATTTAGCACCTTTTGATAAAGCGCGCACAGCAGGCTTTGAAAGCGCACCAAAGCTCATGCCCGACACATTAAATAACGAATTAGTGGTGTAAGGTGTTTTACAATACGGACCTAAAGTAACATTACTCGGGTCGAGTGCTTCTTCATCTAAAGTAGGAAAAGCACAGTTCATAAACATAACCGTACCCGTCACTTCTAAGCTTTGTGTTGAACCAAATGCCGCGGTGCGATCGACATCTTTTGCTGCGCGGTAAACCCAACTGCGCTCAGCGCGGTTAAATGGCATTTCTTCTCGATCGAGGGCAAAAAAGTATTGTCTGAAAAATTCACCTTGGCGTTCAAAAAAATATCGAAAGCGGCCAATTACTGGGTAGTTACGCCTAATAGCATGTTTTGTTTGTGTTATATCGCGAAAGTAAAAAATAATAACAGTAAGCACAATTAACCCAAGTGCGATAATAAAAATACTCGCAAATACGTCAATACTAAACATAATGAAATTGCTCATCTAAGGCCCCTTGATGGCTATATTTTTAAATAATACCTATTGCGTAGTATGTGAATATTTTGACGATTGGAGTCGCTAAAATAAACTACATTACTAGGTATGTGGTATAAAAAAGGTGTTGCGGTCAAAATGACACAACACCTTTGTTTGTTCAAGGTTTATAAGCCCTACAAAGCTAATTTTGCAGCTTAGTTAACTCATTTTTTATATATAAACGTACCTGTGTTTCTAATACTGACAAGGGCACTGAACCATGGCGAAGAACCTGATGGTGAAATTCGCGAATATCAAAATTTGGTCCAAGCGCTTGCTCTGCTTCAACACGTAAACGTTTAATAGTTAACTCACCAATTTTGTATGACAGTGCCTGAGCTGGCCAAGATATATAACGGTCAGTTTCTGTTTTAACATTATGCAGCGAAAGCGCGGTGTTCTCGCTCATAAAGTTCATAGCTCGCTCGCGGCTCCAGCCATACATGTGCATCCCTGTATCAACAACCAAACGTGCTGCTCGCCACATTTCATAAGTTAAGCGACCAAAACGGCTATATGGGTCTTGATAAAAGCCTGCCTCTAAACCTAAATATTCAGAGTAAAGCCCCCAACCTTCGCCAAATGCCGAAAGGTAAGCATCACGACGATAGCTCGGCAAATTTTCAAGCTCTGCATTAAGTGATATTTGTAAATGATGACCTGGCACTGCTTCGTGCAACGTTAATGCTTCTAAAACATACAAAGGGCGCTTATCTAAAGCGTAAGTATTTACCCAGTAGTATCCAGCTTCATCATCTCGATTAGAGCCAGAATACCGACCTGTTGTGTATTTAGGGGCAATACTTGCGGGCACCGGTGCCACGCCATAAGGTTTGCGCGGTAAGGTATGAAATAACTTAGGCAGCTGTGCATCCATTTTTTTAGCAATGTAAGATGCTTCTTTCAAAAGTTGCTCAGGTGTTGTTGCGTAAAACTGTGGGTCGGTACGTAAAAAGTGAATAAACTCAGCAAATGAGCCTTTAAAACCAACTTCTTTTATTACAGCTTCCATTTCACCTCGAATGCGAGCAACTTCTTTTAAGCCTAGCTCGTGGATCTCTTTAGGTGTCATGTCGGTAGTGGTGTAATGCTTAGCACGGTTTTTATAAAAAGCTTTGCCATTAGGGGTTTCTGAAATACCAATACTTGTGCGGGCGCCCGGTTGGTATTGCTCAGTAAAAAACGTTAAGTAGCCTTTATATGCTGGTATTACTTTATTTTTTAAAACAACTTTAGCTCGCTGTTGAAGTGCATAAAAGTCACTCTCACTTAAACTGGCAGTGTTAGCTAAAAACGGTTTATAAAATTCTGATTGAGTTACATCATCAACAATATAAGTACTTATGGAGTCTTCGTATCCTTCTAACACTGCTTTTGGTTGGGTGAGACCTGTTTCGAGCCCTTTTTTCATCCAATATATATTTTGCTCAAAAAAGCGGGGAATTTGTGCTAAACGTGCAAGGTATGTCTCTAAATCTTGCTCTTTTTTATATTGGGAACTGTTAACGATGTACGACAGACCGGAGTGAAAACCATACTCAGATGTAAGCGGCATGTAATGCGCATTAAACACATATTCGTCTACACTATTTTGCACTTGAGCACGAATAATACTTAAGTTAATTTGATTTTCGTCACTAAGCTTAGTTGCATCTACGCCATCTAAGTCTGCTAATAATTGAGTATTACTTTTGTACTGCTCTGCTAGAAATTCAGGCGATAAATTGGCAAGTAAATAGCCATCAACCCCTTTTGAACTGCTATAAGGGTTTATACTTTCTCTATATTGAACAATAGATTGTGCCACTTGAGTAAACTGCTCATTCGCATTGGGTGTGGTTATTTGACATGCACTTAACGAACATAAAGCAGTTATGCCAAGAAGCGTTTGGCGAAGCGTTTTTGGTAAAAAAAGATTCATTATTATTTAACTTGATGATGCAATAGATTGCATAAAACTATCGTAGGCTAAAGAAATAGCAAGTAAATGAGACAAACTAGCATATTGAAATAATGCTACATACGTTAACAGAAGTAAAAACCAGCCGAATTGATGAGAAAAACAGCGATTGGGCTGCTAAAGTAAAATTTAAGTTCCCTAACTATCGTTTTTGCTTTTAAATAGCGCGGATAATGATTACTGTATAAAAAAATAATAAAAAGCTCGGACGCATAACCGCCTCATGGAATGAGATATTTTAAAATTTGCACTTATGCGTACTTAGTTGGTATTTAAAATGATGTTCCATGATTCCATGGCTATTGCACAAGAGAAGATGACTAAAGTGTGTGTGTTTTTAGAGCGCTATGCACTTTCTCCTACGCCGCTCAATTATCAAGTTGTTTATACCTATACTAGCCAAACTAACCTTGAGCTGAACAAAGCCCTAGACCGCGCTATTGCGGTTGAAGACAATATAGACAGCGTTTTAATTGAACAGCTCCATGCTGAATTTTTAAATACCGGTCACACAGAGCAAGTCAACATGATTCAAAATGTTGATGGTGTTATAAGTTCACTTTCTCAAAACTCTCAAGCTACTGAAAAACAGATAATTCGCTTTGCGGGTCAGGTGAGCGAATGCGTACATTCACTAGATGAGAACAACATAGAACAAAGCCGTCAAGCGCTTGAAGTACTTCATAATCAAACCGCCGAATTACTAAATCAACACAAGCAATTTAAGCAAGAACTAAGTAAAGCCAAACAGCTACACGAAAAAACAAAAAAGCAGCTAAATCAACTTCGTAAACAACATATTATTGATAGCCAAACAGGGCTTTATAAACGCCATTATTTAACGCAACAAACTCAAGTATGGACTAATCAAAAAAAGTCTATTTGCGCCATTGCGATTCAAATAGATAACCTTGATCACTTTACTGAAAATTACGGTGATATAATTGGTGAAGTTATTTTGAATAAAGTAGCTAAACAAGTGCAAAAATATGTTTTTCAAAGTGGCTTGCCTGGCCGCACAGCTAAAGATCAATTTACTGTTTTACTCGCCGATATAGACCCAGAAACAGCCAATGTTATTGCTGAAAAAGTCCGAAATGGAGTCGAAAAGCTTCGCTTTGTTAGTTCAAAAACAGGGATTAAGTTACCTAGTATTGGCTTATCTCTAGGAATTGCTCAACATCTACAAGAAGATGATTTTAACCAGTTAGCTAAAAAAGCGTCTCATGCGGCTTTTAAAGCGCGGTCATTAGGGCAAAGTAGCTACACTGCAGGGCAATAAATTACCTGATAAATCATATTCAAATTGCACCTACTGCGTACAATAAAGTACACTAACCTCTATTGTCACGATAGAGATTAGTCATGAACGAAACCGAACAAAAGACCACGCATTTTGGTTATAAAACAGTAGCCGAGGGCGACAAAGCTTCTATGGTTGCTGATGTATTTCACTCAGTAGCTGCAAAATACGATGTAATGAATGATTTAATGTCTTTTGGTGTGCATCGTTTATGGAAACGTCAAACTATTGCAAGCTCAGGTGTTCGTAAAGGCCATCATGTACTCGATTTAGCCGGCGGCACTGGCGACTTAACGGCAAAATTTAGCCAACTAGTTGGCGAAACCGGCCAAGTTGTTTTGGGCGATATAAATTCATCTATGCTTAAGGTTGGTCGTGAAAAACTACACAATCTTGGCTTAGTAGGCAATATTGACTACGTACAAATGAATGCAGAAATGCTGCCATTTCCAGATAATAGCTTTGATGTGATCACTATTGCCTTTGGTTTACGTAACGTTACCGATAAAGACAAAGCATTACGCTCTATGTACCGTATTTTAAAGCCCGGTGGCAGATTACTTGTTTTAGAGTTTTCAAAACCAGAGCATGACGTACTTAGTAAAGCTTATGATTTTTACTCATTTAATTTATTGCCAACAATGGGTAAGCTAGTTGCTAACGACAGTGAATCGTACAAGTATTTAGCTGAGTCTATTCGTATGCATCCAGATCAAGACACATTAAAAGCGATGATGGAAGATGCGGGCTTTGAACAAACAACATACCAAAACCTCACAGGCGGAATTGTTGCACTGCATCGTGGTTTTAAATATTAAGGCTAGCAGTTATGGCGCTTGAAAAAATAACAAAAAGCAATAATGGTGCAATGTCATCTGAGTTTTTTATGTTACCCAATTTTGTACTTTCGCTTATTGAGCGTGTACTAAATCAAGCGCTTAGCCTTGACCCACAATTATCTCAAAAGCTAAACGCAGTTAAACATAAGCGCTTAGTGGTTGAAATAAGAGATTGGCAACAAAGCATCCAACTCGTTTATAGTGCTGATCAATTACACTTATACAGCGCTCAAAGCAATGAAAATGCAGATTGTATGATCAGCGCAGATATAGAAACACTTTTAGCGCTCAAAAACCCTGCAATGCTTACCCAATTAATTCGCCAAGATAAGCTCGACTTACAAGGCGATTTAAATATTGCGCAAACTTATAGCAATGCATTTTCAGGTATTGATATTGATTGGCCTGAACAACTTTCTAAATACATTGGCGATGCCCCCGCTCAGCAGTTATACCTGCACTTAAAAGAACTAAAACAAAAGAGCAGCAAAACCAATACTAAAATAAGTACCATGCTTACAAGTTTATGCCAAGATGAGCTCGCAATTACTATTCATCCATTAGAACTTGAGCAATTTAAACAAAAAAATAGAGAACTCAAAGGCCAAGTCGCTGCTGTTGAGCAGCGTATTAACGCCCTCTTAAATTCTTTTTTACCTTCAAACACCCGCTAAGGATTTTTTGTGTCGACTGCACGTTTATATAACATCACCAAAACGTTACTTAGCTATGGACTAGACGAGCTAATTCCAAAGCATAAAGTACCTTGGTTTGGTAAAGTAGCCCGTGGCAGTTTATTTTGGCTGCGTAATCAGCACAAAGAAAAACCGGCAGGGCTACGTTTACGTTTAGCATTGCAAGAGCTTGGTCCTGTTTGGATCAAATTTGGTCAAATGCTCTCTACTCGTCGTGATTTACTCCCTCATGATATCGCTTTAGAGCTTGCGTTTTTACAAGATCAAGTTCAACCATTTGAAGGCGAGCTTGCACAAAAAATAATAGAAAAAGCACTCGAAATTAACGATATAAGTGAATTATTTAGTGAGTTTTCACAAACTCCACTGGCCTCTGCGTCTATAGCGCAAGTACATACAGCAAAACTTATTGATGAGCACAGTATTGAGCAAGATGTCGTAATTAAGGTTATTAGACCCAATATTTATGAGCAAATTAATGCCGATTTAGCGTTAATGGAAAAGCTCGCAAAGGTACTTGCAAAAGTACATAACGAATCAAAACGCCTGCGCCCGGTTGAAGTAGTTAAAGAATATAAAAAAACACTCCTAGACGAGCTCGACTTAATGCGAGAAGGTGCCAACGGCATTCAACTAAAACGCAATTTTGAAGGCTCTGATTCATTATACATCCCTGCAGTTTACAGTGATTACAGCCGTAGCAATGTGCTGGTGATGGAGCGTATTTACGGCATACCCGTCTCTGATACCGATGCACTTATGGCGCAAAACACTAATATGAAATTACTTGCTGAGCGTGGCGTAGAAGTATTTTTTACGCAGGTGTTTAGAGACAGTTTTTTTCATGCCGACATGCATCCGGGTAATATTTTCGTCTCTCGAGAGCACCCTGAAAACCCAATGTATATTGGTATTGATTGCGGTATTGTTGGTACGTTAAGCAAAGAAGATAAACGCTATTTAGCTGAAAACTTTATCGCCTTTTTTAATCGTGATTATCGCCAAGTTGCACAGCTACACGTTGATTCTGGTTGGGTACCACCAGATACTAGCATTGAAGAATTTGAATTTGCGATTCGCACAGTTTGCGAGCCTATATTTAATAAACCTTTGGCCGAAATTTCATTTGGACACGTACTCGTAAATCTATTTAATACTGCACGTCGTTTTAACATGCAGGTACAGCCGCAATTAGTACTACTACAAAAAACTTTATTATACGTTGAAGGATTAGGGCGTCAGCTTTACCCGCAACTCGACTTATGGAAAACAGCTAAGCCCTTTTTAGAAGACTGGGTAAAGCAACAAGTTGGACCGCTATCAGTACTGAAGCAAATGTATGCTAACTTGCCATTTTGGGCTGAAAAAATGCCTGAGTTACCGGATCTAATTTATCAAAATTTAAAGCGTGTACCACACATTCAACCTCAAGAACAAAAGGTCTCTCACAAACCTTTAATATTGAGTTTATTTGGTAGTGCTACAATGATTATGGCAACACTTTGTTATTTACAGCACGATTTAATAGCTGCAAGTCTTGCAATAAGCTTATCGGCTATTAGCTTTATAGCGGCATGGCGCAGCGCATAAACTGGGTGCTATTTGCGCTAGTGAGCGTATAATTAGTATTTAAAATAAACATTTAACCGTTTTATATATTGGAGAAAACCATGGGTTTTGGTGGTATTAGTATTTGGCAATTATTAATTGTTTTAGCGATCATAGTTTTACTTTTTGGCACAAAAAAACTACGCGGTATGGGTGGCGATATTGGGGGCGCTGTAAAGGGCTTCAAAAAAGCAATGTCGGATGATCAAATGAGCGAGAAAGAGAAATCCGAGCAAATTCAACAATCAGAAAAAAACACTGCTGACAACTCAACCGATACTGAAAAAAACAAAGATAACAATAAGGTTTAATTAGTATGGGCATGTGGGAACTTGTTGTTATTTTTATTGTTGGTTTAGTGGTGCTCGGCCCTGAGCGCTTACCTGTTGCGATTAGAACAGTGAGTAAATGGGTTAAAACCGCTAAATCACTTGCCAACTCAGTAAAAGCCGAAGTAAGTGAAGAGCTTCGCATTCATGAGCTGCACGAAAACCTTAAAAAAGCAGAACAGCAAGAATTAAAAGATTTAAGCCCTGAGTTACAAAGCTCACTAACAGAGCTACAAAAAGCGGCTGAATCAGTTACTCACAGCTACAAGAAACAACAATCTGATACATCAAATAACCAACAACTTGATGAGAAAAAGTGAAATTTATTTCTCACTTTGTGGTCAACTTACTACATGGTATAAAAAATAATGGCTGAGGAAGTAAAATCAGGGTTTGTAGCTCATTTAATTGAGTTGCGTGATCGGCTAATAAAAGCACTACTAAGCATTTTTGTTATTTTTATTGCCATAGTATATTTTGCAAATGATATTTATGCTTTTGTTGCACAGCCGTTAGTCTCGCATTTGCCAAGTACGGCAACCATGATTGCAACCGATGTAACAGCTCCCTTTTTTGCACCTTTCAAACTTACTTTATTTGTCGCTTTATTTGCGTCGATTCCATGGATATTGCATCAAGTTTGGGGGTTTATAGCGCCTGGTTTATATCAGCACGAAAAGAAAATGCTCATGCCTATTCTCGCCTCAAGTATAATATTATTTTATGGCGGTATAGCCTTTTGTTACTTTGTAGTCCTGCCAATTATTTTAGGATTTTTTACAAGTACCGGTCCCGAAATGATGACCCTTGCACCTGACATAAGTAGTTATCTAGGATTTGTATTAAAGTTGTTTTTTGCATTTGGCGTCGCTTTCGAAATTCCAGTGGCTATTATGTTGCTATGCTGGAGTGGCGCAACAACAACAAAAAGCTTAAAAGAAAAGCGCCCTTATATCGTCGTGGGTGTTTTTGTAGTCGCGATGTTTTTAACACCGCCTGATGTATTATCACAAACATTGCTAGCATTTCCGATGCTTCTTCTGTTTGAACTAGGTCTAATTTTAGCAAAGTTTTATACCGCTAAACCACAAAAAGAATCTGAGGAATAAAATGAAAAAACAACTACTCTCACTATTGGTTTTATTAAGCGCACCAACTTTTGCTGCGCAAACAGAGTTTAATACTCAAGCGTTACAAGCATGTAGCTTTATCGAAAACGATTTTAACCGCTTACTTTGTTACGACAATACTATCGCGGGTAAGTCACTGGTTAAGCCATCAGTAACAAAAACGCTCACACCACCAACAGCTAATAATGTACCTCAGGCAGTAGCCACAACACCAACAGAAGTAAAAACAACAGCTGATGAATTTGGGTTAGAGTACAAAAAATCACAGACAGAAAAAGACGCTGAAATTAAAGCGATGGTTGCTTCAGTTGAAGAAGCTGCTTACGGCGAGTTAATTATTTCGCTAGATAACGGTCAACAATGGCGTCAAATTGGCTCTGACAGCATGCGTTTGAAAAAGAACGATACGATTGTAATTAGCCGTGGTGTTTTTAACTCATTTTTACTTAAAATTGACGGTGAAAACCGCTCTATTCGCGTTAAACGTACTAAATAATGTCATATACGTTAATTGATGCTGGAGTTAACTTAACTAATCATCAATTTGATGAGCAGCATCACGATGTAATTACCCGTGCCAATGAAGCGGGTGTTACAAATATGCTTATTATTGGTTGTGATATTGCAAGCAGTCAGCAATCACTTGAACTTGCAACAAAGCATCTTCAATATTCTACGGCGGGTATCCACCCGCATGATGCAAAATCAGCCACTAATGAACTAGAAGCACAACTAACTGTACTTGCAAATAATAAGCATGTTATCGCTATTGGTGAGTGCGGTCTTGATTATAACCGCGACTTTTCGCCTCGCGATGTACAGCGCAGTGTTTTTAGGCGCCAATTAGCACTTGCTGAAAAATTAGATTTACCTGTTTACTTGCATGAACGTGATGCAAGTGACGACATGTTAGGTATATTAAAAGAGTTTAATATTCGCGGTGTACTCCACTGCTTTACGGGTAACTCAGCAGCTCTAAAGCAATATTTAGATTTAGATCTATATATTGGTATAACGGGTTGGGTATGTGATGAAAGGCGTGGAAAAGAGTTACAACAGCTAGTGCCTAGCATTCCTCTAGATCGATTATTAATAGAAACTGATGCACCATTTTTAATTCCACGAACAGTTAAGCCAAAACCTAAATCACGTAAAAATGAACCTGCCCTGCTTCCTTATATCTGTCAAACGGTTGCACAACTTTATCAAATAGATGAAGAAGTTGTGGCCCGTAAAACTACAGAAAACTTTCACCGTGTTTTTGGTTTAGAAGATCGTTAATGGCCTATGCAAAGGCACTTTTAAGCCTATTAGTATTCCTTTGCACTTTTTGCTCTTTCGCAAACCCAGTAATAATAAAACACGATTTTAACTCTCAAAACATTAATAACCTGTATTACTCTTTTGAACCAACGTCGCTATTAAGCGCACAACAAAGTAGCCATATACAGTGGCAAAAAAACACAGGAAAACCCCTTAATTTAGGACTAGAGCAGCGTCCTGTATGGATAAAATTTAAAATAAAAAACACACTTAGTTATAATACTGAGCAAATATTGTCACTAAACAATCCTTTGCTAAACGACGTTCAAGTATATCAATTACATAACTCGCAATTACTTTCTTATACTCAAATTGGTGATGCCTACCCCTTATATAAGCGCACAATTAAAAGCGAATCTTTATTAGTTAAACTGCTCAGCCCTGCAAATAGCGAAACGCTTATTATAATGAAAGTGGCGAATAGCTCAGGCTTGCGAGTCCCTTTAACGCTGTGGCAACCAGAAGCTTATTTGGCACACAAAGGAAAACTCAATTTACTCTATGGCTTATTGATTGGTTTTATATTTTCTTTGGGTGTGAGTTGCATAGTTTTATATGGTTTTTCACGTAAAGGTTATTTTATTTATGCTGGGGTTATATCTCTCACATTAGGTAGTGTATTAGCCTACCTTTGTGGTTTTGGCTTAAGGTACGTTCATCCTAATTTGCCTGCATTACAGCAAGTTATGATCCCTATATTACTTATGCTTATCACTTTAATGTTTTTGCCTTTGCAAAAGCAAGTTTGCCATCCAAGGCCCTCACTTCTGCTAACTATTCAAAAAGTTGTAGTTAACGCTTTAGCCATTTCGTTATTATTTATTTGGCTACTTCCAAACAACATAGTTACATTACTTTGTTTAATCACTACTCCAATCGTTTTAGGCTTTTATATTGTAACTACGTTTATGTGCGTGCGTTTAACGCCTTCTAAACCAAACAAAGCACTATTACTTGTATTGGTTTTTTTCTTGGTGGTAATGCTTTATTTTACTGTTGCAGTAATGGGCCTATACGCCTTTGACAGAAGTACGCTCGCATTTGTATTTGCATGCTTTTTTGGTTGCACTTTTTGCTTATGCTACAGCGTAATGAAGTTATTTATTTTACAACGCGATGAAGAAGTGATTGCCCAACAAACCTTGATTGCTGAAAACACAGCACAAGATACACTACTTAAAGAGCGCTTAAAATTACAAGAAAAAACTCGCCAAGAACTTGAATCTCAGGTGGACGAGCGCACCTTTGAATTACAAGTGACGCTTAGAGAGCTTGAAGAAAAAAACCGCTCACTTGAGTTACTAAATACTGAAGACGCATTGACTGGAATAAAAAACAGACGCTTTTTTGATAAAAAACTGGTAATGGAGCTTCGTCGCTCTCGTCGAGAACAAACTCCTCTTAGCATTGTTATGCTTGATATAGATCGATTTAAAAATATCAACGACACGTACGGCCATATCATTGGCGATCAAGTTATTAAAGCAGTGTCTGACCTTATAAAGGACCATTTAAAACGCCCACTCGATGAAGTTGCCCGTTATGGCGGTGAAGAATTTGTTGTGCTATTACCTAATACCCCTAGTGAAGGCGCACAAGACATAGCTGAAAAAATACGAGCTGATATCTCAGTAAGTACAGTAACGGTTGCCAATAATGATATTCAATTTACTATTAGCGCTGGTGTATACACCAGCATTGCTGATGATGTTAGCAACCCTCAAATTTTTACTGAGTGCGCCGACAAAGCACTTTATTACGCAAAGCAGCATGGCCGTAATCAAGTAATCACTTTTCCATTACCACAGTAGGAGCATATTAATATGGCCCAATCAGGATTAGACCTTTTCCCATATACTCGCATGCGCAGAATGCGCCGCAGCGACTTTTCTCGCCGCTTAATGGCTGAAAACCAGCTTAGCGTAAATGATTTAATTTACCCTGTATTTGTACTTGATGGTAAAAATCGCCGCGAGGTAATTGAATCAATGCCTGGTATTGAGCGCCTATCAATTGATTTACTGCTTGTTGAAGCAAAAGAACTCGTTGAACTTGGCGTACCTGCCGTTGCTATTTTTCCGGTAACGCCTGCGGATAAAAAATCATTATTTGCCGAAGAAGCATATAACGATGATGGCTTAGCGCAACGTACCGTAAGAGCGTTAAAAGAAGCTTTTCCTGAGTTGGGTGTGATTACTGATGTAGCACTTGACCCTTTCACTACGCATGGCCAAGACGGTATTATTGATGATTCAGGTTATGTTATTAATGATGTCACTACTGAAATTTTAGTTAAACAAGCACTTTCCCATGCAGAAGCTGGTGCTGATGTTGTTGCCCCTTCTGATATGATGGATGGTCGTATTGGTGCTATTCGCGAAGCACTTGAAGCTGATGGGTTTATTCATACTCGAATTATGGCCTACTCTGCTAAATACGCATCTAGCTACTATGGCCCATTTAGAGATGCTGTAGGCTCTGCTGGTAACTTAAAAGGTGCTGATAAAAAAACTTACCAAATGGATCCAGCAAACTCTGATGAAGCAATACGTGAAGTCGCATTAGACTTACAAGAAGGCGCTGATATGGTTATGGTAAAGCCCGGTATGCCTTATTTAGATATTGTACGGCGTGTTAAAGACGAATTTGGTGTACCTACTTTCGCATATCAGGTAAGTGGCGAGTATGCAATGCACAAAGCAGCAATTGATAACGGTTGGTTAAGTGAAGAGGCAACAATAATGGAATCTTTACTTGCATTTAAGCGTGCAGGAGCCGATGGAATATTAACCTACTTTGCTAAGCAAGCCGCAAAATATCTAGCTAAAAAGTAATTTTCTATTAAAAGGCGGTCAAACCGCCTTTTATTTACATTCGTTTACATTTTTGTATTATTTCCGTCATATTTATTCTCTAAACTGGTGTCCCATTTTGGGATTAATACACGGGAATAATAAAAAAATGTTTAAAACAAAAATAACACCACTCGCACTTGTTATAGCAAGTCTCAGTGCACCAGCATCCGCTGATCTAATCATTTCAGAATATATAGAGGGAAGCAGTAATAATAAAGCAATTGAGCTTTATAATAATGCTGATACGGAGCTTTCTCTTGAAGGGTATACACTTAGCTTGTATTCAAATGGTAAAAGTGAAGTAGGTAATTCTGTAGACCTTACAGGAACACTTGCTGCTAATTCTACTATTGTAATTGTCAATCCGAGCTCATCTGATGATTTAAAAGCCAAAGCCGATTTGGAAAACAGCGTTACTGGGTTTAATGGTGACGATACTCTAATACTAACTAAAAACGGTAATATCGTAGATAGCTTTGGTCAATACGAAGTACAAGCAACATGGGAAGGAAACGGTGTTTCCGCAAAAAACCAAACTCTTCGCCGTAAAGATGCTATTACCAGTGGTCGTACAGATGCAACCACAACTTTTGATCCAAGTGTAGAGTGGGATAGCTTTGAAATTGATGCATTCGATGGATTAGGTTCACATGCAGGTAATGGTGGAACAACACCTGAACCAATTCCAGAACCAGAGCCACTTGAACCACTTGTTTGTGGTGCAGAAAAAACACTAATAAATGCTATTCAAGGTGATGGCTCTGCTAGCCCACTTGTAGGTACATTAGTAGAACTTGAAGGTGTTGTAAGCGCCGATTTTCAAGGTGATGAACAATTAAAAGGCTTTTTTGTTAACTCACTGGCTGCTGATATAGATGCAGACCCACTTACCTCTGAAGGTGTATTTGTATATTTTGCAGATACTGACGTGAATGTAGGCGACCATGTACGTGTACAAGGTACTGTTGAAGAATATTTTGATGCAACACAAATTGGCAGTGTTAGCCAAGTTGCGGTGTGTGGCACTGGTTTAGCTGCAGCAGCTACAAAAATCACTTTACCTTTAGCTAATACAACTGATTTAGAAGCTTTTGAAGGTATGTTAGTCACATTAGAGCAACCATTAGTAGTGACTAATAACTTTGGTCTTGGTCGATATGGTGAAGTTGAATTAGCAACAGAGCGCTTGTACCAAGGTACCCAGGTTGCGTTACCTGGCGATGCTGCTAATGCAGTTGAAACTGAAAATCTACTTAAAAAGATTTTAATAGATGATGGCTCTACAGTACAAAACTTAGACCCTACAGCTTATCCAACTCCAGGCTTATCGGCAGAAAATACTTTACGAACTGGCGATACTGTTAATACTGTGACAGGGGCACTTGCTTATAGCTTCGGTCTTTACCGAATTCACCCAACTTTAGCGCCTTCGTTTATTGCAACAAATGCACGTGAAGATGCGCCTGAACTTAATGCTGAAGCAGATTTACGTGTAGCTAGCTTTAACGTACTTAATTACTTCAATGGTGATGGCCAAGGCGGAGGGTTCCCTACATCTCGAGGTGCAGATACTGAAGCTGAATTTATTCGTCAAGAAGCTAAAATTGTAAGTGCCATTAGCGCTATTGAAGCCGATGTTGTTGGTTTAATGGAAATTGAGAATGATGGCTTTGGCGAATTTAGTGCAATTGCTAGCTTAGTAGATGCATTAAATGATGCAGATAGTGCTAACAACTATGCATTTGTTGATTTTAACGTAGATCAAATTGGTACCGATGCAATTACTACCGCACTTATCTATCGTGCTAACAAAGTAGAAGAAGTAGGCACTGCTGCCATTACAACTGAGGCTCCATTTGATTTTAGTAACCGTGCTCCAATTGCACAAAGCTTTAAATCAATAGAAACTGATGAAGTATTTACTGTTGCTGTGTCACATCTTAAATCTAAAAGTTGTGGTAGTGCTTCTGGAAATAATGCAGATTTAGGTGATGGCCAAGGCTGTTGGAATGAAATACGCACGCAAGGTGCTAATGCATTCGCAGATTGGCTTGATAGCAAACCAACCGGTGTTGATGACGAAGATACTATTTTAGTCGGCGATATGAATGCTTACGCAATGGAAGATCCAATACGTGCATTTGCTGATAAAGGCTACAAAAATGTAGTTGCTGAAATTGATGGTGATACACTTGGTTATTCTTATAGCTTTTCTGGTCGTGCAGGAAGTTTAGACCATGCAGTAGCTACACAATCATTACTTAGCAAAGTTGTCGCTGCAACAGATTGGCATATCAACGCAGATGAACCTATTTCACTTGATTACAATGTAGAGTTTAAAAGCGAAGGTCAACAATCTAGCTTGTACTCTGAAAGTGCATACCGCGCATCAGACCATGACCCTGTGATCATTGATATTAAATCTGAAATTACTTTAACCTCTGAAGAGCAAACACCTGTAATTGCAGCCGATCAAGTTTTTGCAATCGATGAAAACAGCGCAATTGGCACAATTATCGGCACGCTCGATTTTAGTGATCCAAATGCCGATGAATCACCTGTTGTTAAATTTATTACATCTGATAATGACAGCGTTTCTATTAACAATGAGGGGCAGTTAATTGTTGCTGGAGAGATTGATTACGAATTCGAAAATCGTATTACTTTAACAGTACAAGCTCAAGATAGTGCTGGTAACTTATCAAACATTGAAAAAGTAGCCGTTAAGGTAAATAACTTACGCTCAGATGATGACAATGATGCAGGTTCATTACTATGGTTATCACTTCTTTTAGCACCACTATCAATAGTGCGTCGATTCAAAAAGAAATAATTAAGTAAAATCTAAACATATAAAAAGCCGCTTTTGCGGCTTTTTTTATTTTATACAAATGTAATTCAGACAAGCTTCATTAAACTCCCCGTAATATGTTCATACGATTAGTGAGTCTTCTAGTAATTAATCAGTAACAACTACATAAGATTGAGTGAATTTTACACAACAAAAACCTCAGTGAGTTACGAATATTGGTTTTCCTATTGAAAAATATGAACTTTTATAAAGGTTCACATTTTGCTTTAAGTAAATTAGAAGATACTTACAAAACAAATCAATATTTACCCTAAACGTAAAAATAAGTCGTGTTTTTATAAAGGAATGAGAATGAAACAACTAACCCAAAACTTGCCTAGATGGCAAAAAAAGTCAGCACCACTACTGGGTCTACTTATTATTTTTTCGACTTGGGGCAATAGCAACCAAGCGATTGCTGCAACTGTTGATGTAGCAATTCCACAAAGTAGCTTATTTGATGTAATTAGCGCTCGCGCTAAAAAGTTAGCAAGCGAAGAATATGTTGCACCTAAAAACATAGAGCTTGAAGCGCTAAATAATATTGATTATCAAGACTACCGTTCAATTCGATTTAAAAAAGACAAAGCGGTGTGGAAAGATGAAGGCCTGTACGAGCTGCAATTATTCCACCCTGGTTTTTTATATAAAACACCTGTAACAATAAATACTGTTGATAGCGACTCTAAACGTAGCCGCTTACCTTTCAGCACCGACTTTTACCAATACGATGGCACGGCTGCACCACTACAAGAAGAAATAGCTAAAAGTGTTGCAGGCACTCAACTAGGCCATGCTGGATTTCGCTTACATTACCCAATAAATACTAACGAGTATAAAGACGAAGTAATGGTATTTCAGGGAGCATCGTATTTTAGAGTCGTTGGCCCTCAACAAGTTTATGGCTTATCAGCAAGAGGCCTTGCCATTGATACTGCTGAGAATTCGGGTGAAGAATTTCCAATGTTCAAAGAGTTTTGGTTAGTTAAACCAAAGCCAGAGCAAACACAAATCACCATTTTTGCATTGTTGGATAGTCCATCTATTTCTGGTGCGTACAAATTTAGCGTCGACCCTACAACTAATATGCTAGTTGATGTTGATATGCAGATTTTTGCGCGTAAAGATATTAAAAAACTAGGTGTAGCACCATTAACGAGTATGTTTTATCACGGCGAAAACAGCACCAAATTTTTTGATGACTATCGCCCTGAAGTTCATGACTCGGACGGCCTATTAACTCAATCTGCTGATGACAAGTGGGTATGGCGTCCTCTTAACAACCCATCACAACTCAGCGTTACTTCATTTTCGTACAATAACCCAAAAGGTTTTGGGTTAGCTCAACGAGACCGAGACTTTAATAACTATCTAGACACAGAAGCACATTACCACGACCGCCCTAGCCTATGGATTGAACCACAAGGTGAGTGGGGAAATGGTCGTGTAGAGCTTGTAGAAATACCGACTGATACAGAAACTAACGACAATATCGTAAGTTACTGGGTACCAGAAAAACCAATGAAGGCCGGAGATTCATTAAAATTAAGCTACAAAATGACGACCTTTAATTCAGTTTTAACTCAGCACGAGAAAGCACGTGTACTACGTACAAGAATTGGTAGCGCCGCTTTACCTGGTGAGGACAACCCACCACCAAAAAGCCACCGCCAATTTACTGTTGATTTTACTGGATCAGAAATAAATCAACTGTCTAAACAGTTAAAACTAGATGCCGACATTCAACTTACAACAGGCGAAGTAACCGACGTGAATGTACAAAAACTTCCGGATTCACGTGGATGGCGTGTAGCCTTTAAAATTGCACCACAGGACGATCAACCCGTTGATATGCGTTTATCGTTAAAACTACGTGACAAAGAAATTAGCGAGGTATGGAGCTATGTTTGGTACCCAAATGACATCAAGTAATAAAGGTAGGGGCACTCCAATGCCATTCAAAACACTAAGAGTATGGCTATTTGCCATTGCGGCACTTGGCACATCTGGCTACGGCATATCTATTATGTTTGAGATTTTAAGCTCAAACGGTATGACATTACTTGAGTATGCCCTTTTAGTATTATTCTCAATCACATTTGCTTGGATTGTAACGGCTTTTTGTAGTGGCACAATCGGCTTTGTACTACAGTTGTTTCGAATTGACCCGCTTACGTTAAAACGTATTAAACCAATTAAGTTCAATAACGAGGCAATTAACGCTCAGAAAACCGCCGTTGTAATGCCTATTTATAACGAAGATACCCACCGTGTTATCGCGGGCTTTGAAGTAAGTCTACAATCGTTAAAAGAAACTGGTCAGCTTGATAATTTTGATTTTTATTTATTAAGCGATACACAAGACCCTCAAATAGTTAAAAACGAGCTAAGTGCATGGCATGCATTGTGCGAACGTTTAGGGGATACAGCAAAGCATGTTTTTTATCGTCGTCGCGAAGATAACAAACACCGCAAAGTAGGTAACCTAACCGACTTTTGTGAGCGCTGGGGAAGTAATTACGACCATATGATTGTGCTTGATGCAGATAGCGTAATGACCGGTAAATGTATGTTAGAACTTACTACAAGCATGCTAAACAACCCACAAGCAGGCCTGATCCAAACGATTCCAATACCTGTTCGTCAAGATACCTTTTTTGGTCGTTTTTTACAGTTTGCGTCAGTGCTATATAGCCCAATGCTCGCTACTGGCTCAGCATTTTGGCAAACAGATAAAGCCAATTACTGGGGTCATAATGCAATCATTAGAGTTGAAGCATTTATAACGTGCTGTGGCTTGCCAACACTCAAAGGTAACGCACCCTTTGGCGGTGAGATTTTAAGTCATGACTTTGTAGAAGCATCACTACTTCATAGTGCAGGTTGGGATGTACTATTACTATCAGATATTGAAGGCAGCTACGAAGAAGTACCAAGCAATATCCTAGATTATGCTGTACGCGATAGACGCTGGGTACAGGGTAATATTCAGCACTTAGGCTTACTATCGTCATCTAAATTAAAATTAATGAGTAAGCTGCACTTTCTATTAGGTGCAACAGCCTATATTTCATCACTAATTTGGCTCTCAATGCTAGCGCTAAGTACTATTGATGCAGTAACGCGCGCATTAAATAGTGATGTGTACTTTAATCGTGTTTATCAATTATTTCCTACATGGCAAATAGCTAAAACCGATCTTATTGATTCACTCTTGTATTTAACTATTGTTATTTTATTAATGCCTAAATTAATGGGCGTAATAGTCACCCTAATACATAGAAACAAACGCTTTGGTGGTTCAATTAAGCTCATACTAGGTTCAATCATTGAAACCGTATTTGCTATTATTGTTGCGCCATTAATGATGGTATTTCATGCTTACTTTGTACTTTGCGTATTTTTAGGTAAAAAAGTGAAGTGGGATGCACAACCGCGCGAAGGTCGTATGGTCCCGTGGAAAGAAGCGTTTGGTTATACGTTATTCTCTACTATTGTGGCTATAGCATGGGGCAGCACAGCCTACTACTTCACACCTGTATTCTTTTGGTGGCTATCACCTATATTATTAGGCTTAGTATTAGGTGCTCCAATTATCCGTTATACCAGTAGTATCAAACTCGGCGTACAGCTAAGAAAGTTAGGTATATTTATTTGCCCTAGTGAAGTTGATAACGACTCAACTCTAGAGGCGCTTAAAGTACATCTAAAAGAGATTTCCGTGCCAGAGGAAGGAACTTACCCACAAATAATTCCGGCACTGCCACAAGAGCATATGGTATCAATGCCTATACAATCTTTTAAAAAGCCACGCAGGCTAAAGATGAAAGCGCTAAAAGCTAAGGCTATAAAAAAGTTTAATTAGCGCGTTATAAAATAAAAACAAAAAAGGAGCAATTAATTGCTCCTTTTTTCTACCTAAATTAAAAATCACGCGCTGCATTTGCCGCTAATATTTTCAATTTTTCTAGCTAACTTATTACAGTACATTTTAGAAATAGCTGATTGCGTTTCATCATCTAGTTGCCAGTTATAAAAATGAAAAGTTTTACCATTCTCCAGCTCTACTTTAAAAATGGTGAAAAGAAAAAACGAGCTAAATGATACAAAAGTAATTTCTTCACTATTGATATAACGCTCTGTGCATAGACGTGTATAACAAATTCCTGCTCTGTAACAATGTAAAAAACGAAGATGGAGAATATTGAAAGCAATAATAATCAATAGAACTGGTGATGCAGTGAAAAAAACAACTTCTAGGTTCTCAGAAAATATAATATGAATTAAAAATATTAGGCTGAATGCGAAAACGCATTTTGTAAATTGTAGCCACCAGTTTGGTGCCAATTTAATAGATTTCATTATAGTTACGTCTTATATAAAATTACTATGTAAACGTCTCTGCTTCGGAGACTTCCTTATCTGACTTTAGAGCTCTAGTCTAAAAGTGCTGATATTCTACATTACGTATCGTAAAGCATCAATATAAGCTACCAAAATTCAACAAGTTACACTCTATTCATAATAAACCTTATATAAAGCAATCGATTAAATAATTAATGTAAATAAATTGCTCTCTAGTACCTTTTTATTAATTAGTTATATAGGATTAATTAATAATAAAAAGTAGTTATAAATAACTAAAAAAATAAAACCAAATTATAGGCAATAAAAAACCCGCAACATATGCGGGTTTTTTTAAAGAGTTAAGAAACTAATTACTTAGCAGCTTTTTTCTCTTTTTCTGCAGCGATTACTGTGTCAGCTACGTTTTGTGGACATGGTGCGTAGTGTGAGAACTCCATAGAGAACTGACCACGACCAGATGTCATTGTACGTAGTGAACCAATGTAACCGAACATTTCTGATAACGGAACGTCAGCTTTAATGCGAACGCCAGTTAAACCAGCTTCTTGGTCGCTTAGCATACCACGACGACGGTTAAGGTCACCGATTACGTCACCAACGTGATCTTCTGGAGTGAACACGTCAACTTTCATGATTGGCTCAAGAAGTTGTGCGCCCGCTTTAGGGATCGATTGGCGGAAAGCACCTTTAGCAGCGATTTCGAACGCGATTGCAGATGAATCCACGGCATGGAAACCACCGTCAAAAAGTTCAACTTCAACGTCTAATACTGGGAAGCCAGCTAGAACACCTTCGCCCATCATTGACTTAAAGCCTTTCTCAACTGCAGGCCAGAATTCTTTAGGTACGTTACCACCAACAACTGATGATTTAAACGTGAAGCCTGAAGCAACTTCGCCTGGCTTGATGCGGTAGTCGATTTTACCGAACTGACCAGAACCACCAGATTGTTTCTTATGCGTGTAGCTATCTTCGATTTCACGAGTGATAGTTTCACGGTAAGCAACCTGTGGTTGACCAACGATAAGGTCTACACCGTAAGTACGCTTAAGGATATCAACTTTGATATCTAAGTGAAGCTCACCCATACCTTTAAGGATAGTTTCGCCTGAATCTTCATCAGTCTCAACTTGGAAAGATGGATCTTCTGCAACCATTTTACCGATAGCAACACCCATTTTCTCATTACCGCCTTTATCTTTAGGCTGTACAGCAATCGAGATTACTGGAGTTGGGAATACCATTGGCTCAAGTGTTACTGGGTGCTTAGGATCACATAGAGTGTGACCAGTTTGCACATTTTTCATGCCTACGATAGCAATGATGTCACCAGCTTGTGCGCTAGTTAATTCGTTACGGTCATCTGCTTGCATCTCAACCATACGGCCAACACGCTCAGTTTTACCAGTAAACGCATTAAGGATAGTGTCACCCTTATTAAGCTTACCTGAGTAGATACGTACGAAAGTTAATGCACCAAAACGGTCATCCATTATCTTAAATGCTAGCGCCTTGAAAGGTTCGTCAGCAGATACGATTGCGAATTCGCCATTTTCGTTACCTTCTTCATCCATAAGAGGTTGAGGATCAACTTCTGTTGGAGCAGGTAAGTAGTCAACAACAGCATCAAGGATTAGTTGCATGCCTTTGTTTTTGAAAGCAGAACCACAGAACGTAGGGAAGAAAGCAAGGTCACGAGTACCTTTACGGATACAACGCTTGATATCTTCGATAGAAGGTACTTCACCTTCCATGTACGCTTCCATAAGATCATCGTCTTGCTCTACAGCAGTTTCGATAAGCATTTCATGGTATTCATCAGTTTTTTCTACCATGTCTGCAGGAACGTCAGTGATTTCGTAGTTTTCTGGAAGACCAGTGTCATCCCATACGTACGCTTTTTTAGTTAAAACATCTACAACACCAACAAACTCATCTTCGATACCGATTGGTAAAGTCATGATTAGTGGAGTTGCGCCAAGTACTTTACGTACTTGCTCAGTTACACGGTAAAAATCAGCACCCATACGGTCTAATTTATTTACAAAGATAATACGTGCAACTTCTGATTCGTTAGCATAGCGCCAGTTAGTTTCTGATTGTGGTTCAACACCACCAGAACCACAGAATACACCAACACCGCCATCTAATACTTTAAGTGAACGGTATACTTCAACTGTGAAGTCAACGTGTCCAGGAGTATCGATAACGTTAAAACGGTGATCTTTCCAGAAACAGCTTACAGCCGCAGACTGGATAGTAATACCGCGCTCAGCTTCTTGTTCCATGAAGTCAGTAGTAGATTCACCATCATGAACCTCACCTGTTTTATGGATTTGACCAGTAAGCTTTAGGATACGCTCAGTAGTCGTGGTTTTACCCGCATCAACGTGCGCGAAAATACCAATGTTTCTGTACTTCGATAAATCTGCCATTAATTTTACTCTTAATAAAGTCGATAAATTATTCGGCAGGAGTATAACATCACTTAATGCGAACATCACCATACAAGCCGCTTAAAATGCAATCAATTCAACATATTTTTTTTATCGTCAGAATCTATTAAATATCAAACATAACAAAAAAAACGCAAGACATTGAAATTAATAGTGTTTAATACTTAAGTTTCAGATGCACCAAGTTACTTCGCTATTTTATAGCAACGTTCAGGACGGCCAATACTGCCATAACTTTGATCCGCTGTTAACTTACCTGATTCAAGCAAATACTCTAAGTAACGGCGTGCTGTAGAGCGACTCACACCGACCAAATCGCCCATTTGCTGAGCAGTAAATGCAGTGGTTGCGTGCTCTACAAAAGCATCATGTATTTTTTGCAGGGTAAGTTGGTCGACCCCTTTTGGTAAACGATTAAAAATATTGGTTTGCTGCTTTGAGCCAAATAACGTATCAACCATTGACTGCGTTACTTCACTTGCATCAGAAAAACATTGCTGACGTGATTCAAAACGTGCAAGTGCTTGATCTAGTCGGTTTAACATTAATGGCTTAACTAAAAAGTCGCATGCGCCTAACTGCATTGCTTTTTCAAGGGTTTCAACCTCTTTTGCAGCCGTGAGCAGCATAACTTCACTTTTAATTGTTCGTCGTCGTAAATCAGTTAACAAATCTAAGCCATTACCATCAGGCAGGTGTATATCGAGTAAAATTAAATCAGGTTCAATTGCATGCAGCAAAGCTGTTGCCGTGCTTAAATTACCTGCAATGCCCACTACCTGATACTGTGCTTGCCTTAAACTTTGCTTTGGCGTTTGATTGCCTGCAATACCATTTGGTAATAACAAGTACTGCGCTAAAAGCTGTGCTACCTCTACTTCGTCTTCAATTATTACTACTGAATACGTCATGTTTAATGCTCTTATTATTTTGGAATATAAACACTTAGTCTTGCACCAAGTAGGTCTGACTCACCAATTTCTAACGTACCGCCGCATGAGTCTAAATTTGTTTTTACCAAATACAAACCAATACCATGCTCTGCCCCAGATTTAGAACTGTACTGAGGTGTAAAAATAACATCATGGTCAGAACCTAACCCAAAGCCTGTGTCTTCTACATCAAATAAGAGAGTTTTACTGGTTTCATCAACGGTTACGCGTACTTTTGCAGAGCGAGAGCCTGATGCCCTAACAGCAGCCTCAATCGCATTATCAATAAGATTTCCTAAAATAGATATAACCCGTTCTAGCATTTCTTTACGTGCAATAACACCAAGCAAGCTGTCAGGGTTTAGCTCAAGCGCAACATTTAATTCTCGTGCTTTATGGTATTTACCTACCAACAAACCAGCAAGCACTGGGTCTTGTATGCGATCTAACAAGTTATGAATTTGTGCCTGAGAGCCTTGGCTTTCTTGTCCTATTATTTCTATAGCTTGTTCATTTTTCCCCATTTGCACTAACGCCCCAATTAGATTGAGCTTATTAGAGTAGTCATGAGTTTGTACTCTTAAAAGCTCTGCAAAAGCCTGAACTTTAGTTAGTTGTTGGCTTAAATACTCAAGTTCATCAGAGGGGCGCATACTCAGTAAAATGCCATCAGCCTGCCCTTGCACCTGCAAAGAAAATCTCGATAAAATAA
Organism: Pseudoalteromonas sp. NZS100; assembly: GCF_015864815.1. Taxonomy (NCBI): domain Bacteria; kingdom Pseudomonadati; phylum Pseudomonadota; class Gammaproteobacteria; order Alteromonadales; family Pseudoalteromonadaceae; genus Pseudoalteromonas; species Pseudoalteromonas sp. NZS100. The sequence goes on along the minus strand of NZ_JADYWM010000018.1, from coordinate 52,396 downwards.
GGCGTTTATCAGCGGCAAATAATTCAAATCCTACTATTTTACGTCGCTGATTACGCAATAAAAACTTAGCGTGCTTGGGTAATAAATCTTCCAAGGAAAGATTGTTATGGACTATAGATGTCGGTTTATCGAGGATTTCGCATGCACGCTGATTTAGCTTTCGGACTTTACCATCAGGGTCCAGTGCAATAATGCCACTACGAACAGTATTTAAAATAGCATCTTGCTCTGAAAATAACCTTGCTATTTCATCAGGTTGCAAGCCAAATATCGCATTACGTACTCGCTGCCCAATATAGACAGCCGCTACAATACTTAAGCCAACAAGCAGCAGCCCCCAGATAAGTATCTCAGCGCTGCGTGATAAAATCAGAGGGTTAATAGATTGTACCAAAAAGCCAACAGACACTAAGCCTATAATTTCATTATTAACATTATATACAGGTACTTTTCCGCGAATAGACTCCCCCATACTGCCATGCGCAACCGATATGTAGCGCTCGCCTTTGAGGGCGTTTTGGCTATCGCCTCCAACCATAGGCTTGCCAATTTTATGCTCATCAGGGTGAATAATACGCAGCGCATTAATATCGCCAACCACAATAAAGTCAGCACCAGTGAGCTCTGTGAGAGTCTCTATCTGCGAGTTCAACGCTGCTAAGTCGACTTTAATCTCTAACGCATTTATTACATCTGTACGTGTTGCAATACTATTGGCTACAGCGAGTGCTTTATCACCTATGTGGTTGTGTAAACTTTGCGCTGTAAGCTGATACACCAACGCCCCAAACAATATTGCTTGTAAAACACATAGCCCTGTTACCCAAATAATTAAACGTGTTTCTAATCGTTTAGGTTTTTTAACCATGCTTTGCAATGGGTTTAGCTTGTTGGTGTTGATCATTTATCTCTCTATTGAACTTGTTCTTGCTGTAACTTAGACGCTGTTTTATCCGCTCGACGCTGCTTTAAATAATCCTTTAAAGGAAACAACAGCACTAAAATAGAAAGTATAAAAATACTTAACGTGAGTGGTCTGTCCCATAAAAAGCTTAAAGAACCATCTGAAATCATCATTGAGCGACGGAAGTTTCGCTCGATCATGTCTCCTAAAATAAAGCCAAGCAACAACGGTGCCATTGGAAAGGCCAGTAGACGTAATACTAACGCAACCAAAGCAACGCCAACCATCATAAATAAGTCGAATGTGTTAAACGACACCAAGTAAACACCAATTAAGCTAAAGAACAATATCATCACGGTGAGTACCGACTTTGGCATTGCCAATACTTTTGCAAAATAAGGGATGAGTGGCAGGTTTAAAATTAATAAAACAATGTTGCCAAAATACATACTTACAATTACAGACCAAAACACGCTAGGGTTTTCTTGCATAAGCATCGGGCCAGGCTGAATGCCATAAGCGATTAATGCTCCAAGCATAATTGCCGTAGTACCAGAACCAGGAATACCCAATGTTAGTAAAGGAACAAACGAGCCTGTGCACGCAGCATTATTTGCAGACTCAGGAGCAGCTAAACCACGTAAAGAGCCTTTGCCAAATTTTTCCTTTAGGCCTTTAGGTGCTAAATTTCGCTCTGTTGCATAAGCCATAAAACTAGCGATAGTAGCTCCAGCTCCAGGTAAAACACCAACAATAAATCCTAAAAATGACGAACGGCCAACAACCGGCGCCATATCTTTAACTTCGTCTTTTGTTAATTTAGTTGAACCTATTTGCGGCGTATCTGAATCATTAAGACTTTTAGCGTCTTTCTTCTCTGGCTTAACAACATTAATTAATGCCTCAGCAAGTGCAAACGTTGCCATTGCAATTAATAAAAAGCTAATACCATCGAGTAAGTCGGCTTGTCCAAAGGTAAATCGCTCGGTGCCCGAGGATGGATCTATACCTACCGTTGCCAGCATTAAACCAAATACTGTCATCATCATTGCTTTTAAAAATTGGCCTTTATTTGAAAATGCAGCAATAGCTGTTAAACCTAAAAACATTAGCACAACATAATCAGGAGATTGAAAGCTCAACGACACCTTTGCTAGTAGAGGTGCGGCAACCATAAGTAGTATGGCGCCGATTGTTCCGCCAATAAACGAGGAATAAGCAGCAATAGCCAAGGCTTTACCAGCATGGCCTTGCTTTGCTAACGGGTAGCCGTCAAAAGATGAAGCCACCGTACCCGCCACCCCTGGCGCATTTATTAAAATAGATGACGTAGAGCCGCCAAAAATAGCGCCGTAATAAACACCGGCCATTAAAATCATACCCGAATCAGCACCTATGCTATAAGTAATAGGGATCATCAGAGCAATCGCAGTTATAGGTCCAAGCCCTGGTAGCATACCAATAAAAGTACCCACCAAACATCCTGCTATCACGTACATTAAATTATTAAAGTCGAGCACGGTCGACAAACCAAGCATAATTCCATCAAACATAACTTAACTCCACAAATCGCCCGGAACCAAGTAAATACCTAATACTTGAGTCATCAAAAACCAAAACACCACGGCAACAGGAATAGAGGCAAATAATAAAATCTTCTTGCGCTTTTCACCCATTACAAAAAATCCCACTAATAAAAAAGCGCTCGTTGATATTAAAAAGCCAACAGGTTCCAACATGGCACTATAGATAACCATTAAAACTAATAAGCCTAAAGTACGCACAATGTGTGACTTTTCTAATGGCTGGTTTTCTGCTGCTTTTTCGTTTGGCTTAAGTAAAGTAGAACCAATTGAGAGCAAGCACACCACAATACCAAAAACAGCGTAAACTTTTGGTAACGTAGCAGAAGTAACGGTTTCGTATTCTTCAAACGGTAATAGTGGAATTTGCCACGCCACTACAGCGTACAGAGTAAATAGCGCCAAGAATAAACTTGGCCCTAGTAGTTCGCGATTCATCATAAAAACCTCGATTAATCCGCTTTACGAATAAAGCCAAGCTCTTGCATTACCACTTTAAGCTGCGCTTCTTGTTTTTCGAGTGACTCAATAAATTCATCTTTTTCTTGAAAGAGATTTAACCAGCCATTTCGTGCACGAACAGTTTCCCACTCAGGAGTTGATTGTAATTTTCGAAGTTTTTCGGTGTATTGAGCTAATTTATCGGCAGGCAAATTAGGGGCTGCAAAAAAACCACGCCAATTAACAAACTCCATATCGTAGCCCATCGACTTTAATGTAGGTATTTGTGGATAATCAGTTAAAGCCTCTGGCGATGTAACGGCTAACACCCGCGCCTGTCCGCCATTTGCAACTTCTAATGCTTCGCTTAAGCCAGTTGAAAGTAAGTTAACCTCACCAGAGAGTAGGCCTGCTTTTGCTTTGCCACCGCCATCATATGGAATATAACGAATTCTACGGCCATCAATGCCGCCAGCTTTAGCTGCTTGTGCAGCAACTAAGTGGTCCATACTGCCACGGGCTGAACCACCAGCTACTTTAATTGAGCTTGGGTCTTCTTTAAGCGCTTTAATAACATCCTGCCACGTTTTATATGGCGAATCGTTACGAACAACAAAGGCACCAAAATCAGCAATCATACTTGCTACTGGTGTTAAATCTCGGTAACTGTAAGGAATCTTTCCGGTTAAGGCTCGCAATACTATAGGCGTTGAATTAACCATTAAAATATCGCCTTTTTTAGTACCTGACTCTATTAAGTAGGCAATTGCACGGCCACCGCCACCACCTGACATATTTTGAAAAGATGCATTATCATCAATGCCTGCCTTTACTAAACCTTCACCTACACCGCGAGCTGTTGTATCCCATCCGCCACCAGGGCCTGCTGGTACTAAAAAGTGAATATCGGCCATTGCCATGGGGCTACTTAGTACTAATGATGCCGCTAATAATGTTGTTTTTACTGACTTAAATAATTTCATTGTGTGTCTCCTTAAAATAAATACTGCATACGTGCACTAAAGCCCATACCAGAGTCTTCATCACCTACAAGCGCAGCGGTGCCTGGGCCCTCTACATCGCTGTAGATAAGGTTGCCCATAAATTTAATGTCACTACTAACGTAATAGCTTGTTCCTAATGTAAAGGTGGTTACTTCGCTGCCTTGGTTTTTACTCGTTGCATCCATTTGTGAAACACGCGCAACAAGCTCCCATGCATTTTTAATATTTTTAGGTTGAACAAATAGAGCTGAGCTGGCTTTGTACTGTCGTTGCTCCCCCCCTAAAAAGTAACTTGCTGAAATATGAAAACCGTCAAAACGTTCTCCATCTAAATCATCACTACTATTAAGCGCATCTAATGCACGGCTTGCGTACTCAGCCTCTAGTGTTAAAGAGTCAGCCTGAAAAGCAAATTCAAGTCCCGACTGCGATAAGCTATCCAATGATACTGTTGTACCGCCTGCAGCATAATTAACTAGGCGTACATTGGTTTCACGTATTTCACCACGCGCAAAACGATCTCCTAGTTCATTGCCGCCCATATCGCGATATGAATGCCATGCACCTAAATGAATTACATCACCAGGGGCTGCACTCGACCACGTCGCACGCCCTGTAATAGCAAGAGTAAGCTTGTCGTTTTCATCATTACCTGTTGCACCAAATGCATCATTTTTGTAAACGCCTATCGCGTAACGAAAGCCAGAGTCTTTAAAATATTGATAGGCAGAAGCGCCCCAACGAAAAAAGGGCGAGAAGGTATTAGCAAGCGAACTACGCTCAATAGTATTAATATGTTTTGAACTGGTTAATGCATTTAGCGAGATATCTTCGCGAATTTTACCTACTTTAACTTTAAGTCCGTTATCGAACGCATAACGTACTCGCGCCATCACTATTTCAGCGTCACCTTCGCCAAATTCTAAAAGTAATTTGTGATCCCAGTTACCATGTTCACTCTCTACATAGGTACGAATACGGCGAGGGAAAAAGTCGCTCCCGCCAGAGCCCTCGTTCTCGGCATTGTAAGCACCATCAAAATAGTTGTAGTCGAGCTGAACTCGTCCACCAAACTCTAAATTAAAACCACTGGTTGTTTTTAATGCACTTACTTCTTTTTGCAGCGCATCTAATTGCTCTTGTAGTTTTTGCGTATCGTTATCGGCTAAAACGGATGTACTTGCTAATGCGGCAGCAACTGCCAAAGCGAGTTGTGTGTTACTTGCTTTCATTATTTTCTCCACGCTTGTGTATGTATTTATTGTCAGGTAGATAAGCGACGACAAACTGCTATCTAACTCGCAGCTTATTGTTAACGTGAAATTAACTAAATATTTAGAAGGTAAGGTGCATTGATGATCGTTGTGTGCTTTTTATTCATAAAATTCATGAACAAAATGAGCAAAAACAGTTACTGTTATATTTTGATTTATAAAAAATTTTAAAGGTTTGAATGATTACCGTACGAATAAATAGATAGGATTTTTGCAGCTCTACAAAGTCCACAATAAAGTAGGCTTAGCTAATTATGATTTAGCAATACAACTAAAAAATTATTTTAGGAACATTTGAGGAGGGGTTAAGCGTTTCGCACTTACATAGCAGTTTATTTATATACTATTAATTAACTGCTCAACAATGAATTTGTTAACATCTCATTGTCAAAAAAGCCTAAATTTGGTACATTATTCCTTCAATAGTATTTATAAAAACAACTATAAGACCCCACAATGAAATGGAACTTCCTTCGACTCAGTGCTTGGCTAATTGCACTTACCTTATTACTTTTATCTCATAGTATTTTTGCGCAGCAATATAAAATAGATAAACCAGCTAATTGGGTTAATACACATATTATTGAGCAACCCAAGGATTCCGACATAACCAAAGTACGTGACGGCACACTTTATTTGTTACTCGATAACCAATCCTATATACCGAGCAGGCAAAAACAGCAACGCTATACACGTTTGGTTATGAAAGCTTTAAATCAAAGTGGTGTTGATTATATAAGCCAGCTTAGTCTCGATTTTGATCCAAGTTACGAGTCGCTAACACTAAATAGCTTAACGATTATCAGAAATAATGAGCACATTGATAAGCTTGGTAGCGCGAGAATGACGGTTATACAAGGTGAATCTGAATTAGCTGATCGTATTTATAATGGTAGCTTATCACTCAATATTATTATTGATGATATGCGCAGTGGCGACATACTCGATTACAGCTACACAGTGACAGGTAGCAACCCTATATATGCTAATAAATTTAGTACAAGGCGCACGCTGAACTGGTCGGTACCCGTAGTGCAACAAAATATGCGTGTACTTTGGGGTAAACAAACACCTCTACATATAAATACAATAAACGGCGCAGCTGATATTCAAGAAACGCTTAATAAATATGGCAAAGATTATTCTATAACTCTTTTTGAAGAACCTTTACTGGAGCAGAATTCTCAAACCCCAACGTGGTACGACCCATATACACAAGTTTATTTTTCTGAGTTTGACGATTGGGGTCAGGTAGTTAACTGGGCATATCCGCTTTATCAATCAGCCATAGAAACTCCAAATAGCATTTTGGATGTTGCTGAAAAAATAAAAGCAAAACACACAAAAACATCAGACAAAATTGCCGCTGCACTGCGCTTTAGCCAAGACGAAGTTCGATATTTAGGGCTTGAAATGGGCACTAACTCGCATCAACCAACGTCAGCTTCAGAAACGCTTTCACTACGATACGGCGATTGCAAAGATAAAACAGTACTGCTTATCTCGTTATTAAAAGCGATGGATATAGAGGCATTTCCCGCGCTAGTTGATACAGAGGAAACCAAACGTTTAAAAGAACTTCCACCTTCAGCAAGTGTATTTAATCACGTAATTGTTACGCTTAAACAAAACGGAAAACGCTACTGGCTCGACCCTACGGTTAGCTACCAGCGAGGTACTCTCGAATATTTAGCACAGCCTGATTATGGCTATGCCCTAATTATTGATAAAGGTGAAAGCGCTTTAACTTCAATGGCGCAAAAACCTGTACATACAAATGTATCTGTAGAGGATAACTTTTTTATTGCTGAAAAAGTATCTGAGCCATCACGTTTTGAAACCCAGTACACTTATGCTGAATTTGAAGCAATTAACCGAAGAAACAATATAGCCAGCAGTGGTCTAAATAGCGTTGCTAAATCTTATTTCGAGTATTACCAAGGCTTTTTAAATGGCTTATCAATCAATGAAGCAATGGCAATTAGTGAGCAAGAAAAAACGGGCAAACTAATAACCAAAGAATCGTATTTAATTAGTGAATTTTGGGAAAAAACAGACGAAGGCTACGAAGCTAGTTTTTATGCGAGTGAAATACAAAATAGCGTTTACGAACCAAAGCAGGTAAATCGTACCGACCCACTTTACTTTGACTACCCCAATATAATTAACACCACAATAAAACTACATTTTGCAGAAAAAGGTTGGGGATTTGATAGCGACCAAGAAGAAATTGACAACGACTACTTCAATCTAAAAACAACTACTGAATTTAATGATAATGTTTTAACACTGAGCTATAACTATTACGCAAAACAAGATCATATTAAAGCGGATCAAATAGATGATTATTTAGCACAGCGTAAAAAGTTAATATCAGCAACTCATTACCCTATTCTAAAATATGCAAAGGCGAGCGAAACGCCTCAAACAACAGCTGATGTGCTAGATAGCCTTGGTTATAGCTGGCTTAAATATGTGTTGGCTGGCTATATTTTAGTGCTCATATTCTTTTTCGCCGATTGGCGATTAGAGTCAGCAAAAAAAGTTAAATTTGAAGATAGTCCATTTTATGCTGTATCTGTAAGTAAGTTTATTATTTACAGTATTTTAAGTTTAGGCATATTTGTTAACTACTGGAGTTATCGTAACTTTAAGGCCATTAAAGAGCGCGATAACTCAAGTATTATGCCTATTGCTCGAGGTATATTTGCATTTTTATGGTACTACCCTTTGTATCGCGCACTTGCACAGCACAGCCAGCAACAGTTAAACAAAAATAGAGTAATGCCTAACTGGACTGCCTTAACACTCTGGCTAATGGTACTTGCCAGCGCCTTTACTTATCGTATGGACGAATACGCAACCATAGTGATTTGTATAATGCCATTTTTATGGTTGCCCCTAGTTAGTTACATTGAGCAAACCGATATAAGTAAAGAAGCCCTACATTACAACTCATACTGGCGAATTAGACAGTATTTAATCTCGCTTGCGTTTGCACCTCTATTATTTTTAGGCGTACTTCAAGAAGTAAATATTTTACCCAATGCTGCAATTATAAAAGGCGATAGTTTATGGCCTTACCAAGTACACTTTTTAAAACGTAATCGCCTAACACCTGAAAACGAAGAAATACTTTATTTTTATAGCGATGCAGTATTTGATTACCGAGAAGACGGTAACGGAATAACCGAGAACTATATTTTTAGTTACTACAAAAACGATGACGGTAAGCTTGAATCAGATCTTAGTCACTTTAAAGACATAGAAAAAATAGAAACCACATACGGTAAAACCAAACTTGATAACACAAGCATTAAAGTAATAAAAACTGACGGTAGTGATTTCTTGCTCATTGTAGGGCGTCTAAACAAGCAGGATAAAGTACTAGTGGAGCAGATTAATTTACGTATAACAGCAAATAAAGTGCGTTAGTGGCTTAAAATATCCAGTTAAGTACGAATATTTTTAGCCATAAATTAAAGGCTGTTGATCTTTAGGGGCTAAGGTTTTACAAGCAATGCTTTTATAATAAAAATCCATATCAAATTATTTAATAAGTATTAAGCATCTATTTTTTATTCTTAATTGTTCAACCAAAGTAAGTATTTTTATTAAATGTCAGTGCTAACTAGCCGATTTATATATGAATAAAAAACAAACCCACTAATAATAAGAATTATTTGCATTTAGATGTTGACAGATAGTTAGATCTAACTGATAATCAATATCAACAAGACGGATTGCATACCACTTGTTAAGGAATGAATTGATTTGTTTCTCGACCCTGAAACAACGTGTGGCGCACGTAAACAGCTATGGTTACTTGTTATGAACCGCAACGCCCCTTGATGTTGATGATGAGTAACCGCCCTACTATTTTACTTGCTACATTGCTCATATCGGTGACGGTAGATATGAAACTAAAAAAGCCCTTACGGGCTTTTTTTATGTCTGTAATTTAGTTGGTTAAATTAAACTAAATCAATTAACGACGGTTTTTACGTGCGCGTGCTCGGCGTTGTTTTTTCTCTTCTTCTTTAGCTGCTTTTTTAGCTTCTGCTGCAGCGCGTAAACCAGCAACCATTACTTCTTCTTCCTCACGCATTTGCGGAGTTTCCATAGTAATACGGCCAATGATACCGTCGCGTAATTCGTTGATTAGTATTTCAGACATTTTGTATGTGTCTATTTGATTGCCACCACGAATACAGCCACGTTTTTTACCCGCCATTTCAACAAATTCCCAATCACTTTGTGGTAATTCATCTATTTTATAACGCGCTTTTAATAACTCAGGGTATGCACGCAATAGGTACTCAGCTGTGTAACTTGCTACTTCTTCATACTCAAGTGCTGTATCACGAATGGCACCGGTAGCGCCTAAGCGATAACCTGAGTTTTCGTTTTCTACTTTTGGCCACAACATACCTGGCGTATCGTAAAGCATAATACCGTCTTCAAGCTTAATGCGTTGTTGCGCTTTAGTAACAGCAGGCTCATTACCTGTTTTTGCAACTATACGCCCAGCCAATACATTAATTAACGTAGATTTACCCACGTTAGGAATACCCATGATCATGGCTTTAATTTGCTTATCTGCACCCACTTTATGCGGCACTAGCTTTTTACAAAGCTCATTAATACGGTGTACTTCAGCTGCTTTATCATGCCCAAAAGAAATCGCTTTAACACCGTTTTCTTGCTCAAAATAATCTTTCCAGATTTGAGTCATTTTAGGATCAGCTAAATCAGCTTTGTTCAAAATTTTGATGACCGGCTTACCTTCACGCAAGGTTGCCACCATCGGGTTTTCACTACTGTAGGGAATGCGCGCATCAAGCACTTCAATGATCACATCCATTTGTGGCATTATTTCTTTAATTTCATTGCGGGCTTTATTCATGTGCCCAGGGAACCACTGGATAGCCATTTTTAACTCCTAACGTATAATTAACCGCTATTTTAACTGGCAATTCATTTAATTGCGCTATACTGGCGCAAATTTTTTCAGATTAGTTGTTATGGCTCTTAAATCCACCATTATGAAAGTGCAGTTATCGCTTAGCGATATGGACCGCCACGTTTATCAAGATTTTAATTTAACCTTGGCTCAACACCCATCAGAAACCGACCAAAGGTTGATGATTCGCTTACTCGCTTTTGCGCTAAATAGCTGTGATGGTTTAGAATTTACTAAAGGGTTAAGTGCTGATGATGAGCCTGAACTTTGGCATGTAAGCTATAGTGAAGAAATAGAACTATGGGTTGAACTTGGGTTACCAGATGAGAAACGCCTTAAAAAAGCCTGTAATAAATCTAAAAAAGTGGTGCTGTATACTTATGGTGAAAACAATCAAGCAATTTGGTGGCAAAAACATCAACCTAAATTGTATGAATTTAAAAATCTAAGTATTTTTAGCCTTGATTACGCAGCAACACAAGCACTTGCTGCTTTGGTTGATCGTGGAATTAAGCTCGCCATTACCATTCAAGATGGTGAAGTATGGGTAAATACCGATACAACCAATATTGAAATAAAACCGCTACAGTTAATGTAATTACGGTAGTTATACCAATTGCATTAAATTAGTTATCTATTATAGCGACAAATAAATAAGTCGATAACAAGGCGAAAATTATGACATATAGTTGTTCTATCTAAATAATTTTTAACGCAGGTAGCGGATTATTTAATACGCTAGAATGATCATGTTTTTAATAAAATTGGTATTAGGGAGCATATGAAAGTTAAACACGTTATTGTTTTACATGGCTTGTATATGTCTGGCTTTGTTATGCGCCCACTTTGTTCACGACTTGAAGAATCGGGTATGACGGTATTAAACATTACCTATAATACGCTCGACCCCCACCGCGATACCATATTTGCACAAATTGATGAGTGTATTTCTAACGAACCTGCAGCGCTTGTATGCCACTCAATGGGAGGGCTGATTGCACGTGCTTACCTAGAGGCAAACTCTCCTGCTAGCCAGAATATTACGAAGGTAATTACACTGGGTACTCCACATAAAGGCAGCCATATAGCGCAAAAAATGAAGCAAAAAGGGTTTGAATCATTTTTAAAAAATAGTGTTGAATTTTTGCTTACTAAAAATGGTAATTGGCCTTTTAAAGCTAAGCTTTATAGTATCGCAGGGGATTTACCTATTGGGCTTATGCCTTTAATAGTCAAAGGTAGCAAGTCAGATGGCACCGTATTACTAGATGAAACCAAACTTAAAGGTATGGCCGAACACAAAGTGTTTCATTTAAGCCATACCAGTATGATTTACTCGCGCCAAGTACTCGATTACATTTTAAAGTGCTTAAACGAGAAAGATTAATCCTCAGCATTGGCTGCTATTTTATAACTAATTAAAAATATCACAGCCAGTATCAGCGGAATGGGCGCCGCAATGTAACCAAAAAAATCTGAGTTCGCAAAGCTTGCTCCTGCTAAGTGCGCTACTAGCCCAAGCACAAATGCGATGACTGCAATTCCTACCACGATTAACTCTGCTTTATTTTGTTTCGCTGTTTTTGCATGCATGTTATCTCTCCTAATTATTTCGACAACATTATTATGCGCCGTTAGGGTGGATGATTTTTGACCTGCATCAATAAAAAAATAGCTAAGTTATTACCTTGAATAAAGTTTGTTTTAGATCATGATTTATATACTTCTGGGTTTTATTTATTTTTGAGGGGTAGTATTTTTATTAATCAGTCCCATTTCTATTAATAGTCTAAAGTGAATACAGGTATCAAAAACAGCTAATAGGTTAAAACTATTAACTAGATATATTTAAACGATTTTACTAATTTATCGAAATTAGTAATACTTATCACAAGTTCACAAACAAACGGTTATTCAGGAGCAAGTTATGTCACATGTAAACGCAATTGGTCTAAACAGCGCAAAAAGCGAAGACATCATAAAGTCACTCAATACATTATTGAGTAGCTACCAGATTCAATACATGAACGCGCGTGGCTTTCACTGGAATATTAAAGGCCGTAACTTTTTTGAACTACACGTTAAGTTTGAAGAAATTTATAACTTACTACTTCTCAAAGTAGATGAAGTTGCAGAACGTATTTTAACGTTAGATGGCGCACCTCTACATGCATTTTCTGATTACCTTGAAGTAAGTAAAATTAAAGAAGCTAAAGGTATTAGTGATGGCGTTACAGCCGTAGAAAACCTACTTGCTGGTTACAGCACATTAATTCACATGCAGCGTGATATTTTAAGCCAAGCTGGTGATGCAGACGATGAAGGTACAGCCTCACTAATGAGCGATTACATCTCAGAGCAAGAAAAACTGGTTTGGATGCTAAAGGCTTACTTAGACTAAACCAGCAAAAAAAGCCCTCAATGAAGAGGGCCACAAATAGGGATAAATCGTTAAATAATCAAGCGATTCGGTTACTATATTAGCCTCCTCCCAATACTAAACAACGCCCCTGTTACCAGTGGCGTTGTTTTGGGTTTAAGTGGGTGTAATGCTCATATATTGGGATAAACAATGTATAAGCATTACTACTACATTATTTTTCCCCATGAAAAAGCCCCAGCAATACTGAGGCTTTGTGAACGTTACTAATTAAGTAACTATATTAGTGTCGTTATTGTTGGTTAGAATTTACTTCTAAAACCTATGTAGAATGATTGACCAATTGGGTCATACGTACCTGCATCTGTTTCAGTACCAGTACTTGAACCGCTCACACCCGATAAAATGCGTGGTGGCTCTTTATCAAATAAGTTACTCGCACCAGCGTAAAGCTCTGTTGAATCGCTGATATGGTAACTTGCTTGAACATCATGATATGTCACTGAACCAATCCCTACTCCACCTGGAGCAATACCAAAACCACTTAAGAATTGATCATCAAAGTCTGCAGCGCCAATGTAAGTTAAGCTCCAGTTAAAATCAAAGTCGTTAAGTTTATAACCAAAGTTCCAGTTAGCTTTATGCTCTGATGCACCAATTTCTCCAGCAAACTCATCTTTATCAGCGCCAGGAAGTGGGATGCTATAACCATCGATTAGGTAAGTATAAGCAAGGCGAGTTCTAAACGCACCTGGGCCAATATCAGTAGAGTACGTTAGTGTTAAATCAACACCTTCTGTACCTAAACCACCACTATTAGATACACCACTGTCAATAAACTCTAGTGAACCAGCACTATTATTACCTGATGGCGCACTACGACGAGTTACAAAGTCACAAAAGCTTGTATCGCCACCACCATAACATTGGTCAAGAATAAACTGACGAGGTGTTGATACGATTGCATCTGTAATTTCGATATCAAAGTAATCAAGCGTAATGTCTAGGCCTGATATTAGATTTTCTGGTGTAAATACTAAACCTACTGTTACAGAGTCACCAACTTCTTCTTTTAAATCTTGGTTGCCACGGTTAAAACCACTAATACCTTGTAAGTCAGACTGGTTAAGCGTGAACTCGCCATTTGAAGCGATATTAGTTGTAACACCAACATCTGTACGACAAGCATCACCTGCAGCACCACCGCCACTATTAGTAACACCTAAACATGGATCGTTTAAACCACTTGGGAAAGTTTGTGAAGGTGGAGAAAATAGTTCATCGATATTTGGAGCACGTGTTGAACGTGCACGGGTAGCACGTAAACGTAAGCTATCCATTACTTCCCAATCTACACCCACGTTCCAACTTTCAGTATTGCCTACTGTTGAGTAGTCAGACAAACGAACTGCTGCATTCATTGTTACAGAATCAAGCACGGGGATGTTTGCTTCTACATAATATTCAGTTACATCAAACGAGCCTTCTGTTGCTGGAATTGCATTACCCGCATTAAGGCCAGCTTGCTGTAGAGCATCAAACTCACTACGTGAGAACTCTTCACGGTATTCAAAACCAGCAGCGATACCTACCGTACCTGCCGGTAAATCAAATAAATCACCTGAAATATTACCACCAATGATTTCTTGCTCAACCGACGTTGAAAGTGAGCTAGGTGCACTTACAAAATCAATAGCACCTTGCGATAGCGAATTGAAACCGTAAATGTCTACCGGCGCACAGTTAAAGCCACGTGCTGTCGCATCGATACAAATAGCCTCATCAGTAATACCATCGCCATCTAAATCTTGGCTATCGATAACAGCTTCTAAACCTTGACGAAAGCTTTGTACGTTAACTAAACCACCAGAAACTTGCTGCTCTTTTGTTTTACCGTATACATAGTAAGTATCGTAGAACCAACCATCTGCTATTTCACCTTGAAAGCCTAGTGCTAAACGGAATGTATCACGCTCAGCTCGTGCTCCACGGTTACCGATATCACTTAAGCGCTTTGCAAAAAAGATATCACGCATACCATCACCGTCGGTGTCGGTTGCTGCGTTATATATATCATCAGGTACAAATGCGTTACGCAATATTTCACCGTTTACATTAAATTCAATTGGTACTTGGCCATTTGCATAGATGTCGTCAGAGGCAAAAGGGAATGGCTCTAATTCAGAAACGGTTGTTGTTGCAGCGTAAGTACCTTCATAAAAAAAGCTATGCTTGTCGCTTAGCTCGTAGCTACCATTTGAGGCAAATAAGTAACGTTCTGTAGGTATCGCTATCGTACGTACGCCACTTCGGTTAAAACCATTTGCAGCTACGCCATCGCCACCGTTAGTACTAAACGAGTTTTGTAGGGTGTTTGCATCATTAAACGTAAATGTTTCATCCCCAGCGCTAAAGCGACCCTGTGGCGGAAATGAAGATAAAAATGGGCTTACAGCATCAAATACAGAGCCCGGGTTTGCTACTGGATCATCTTCAAAGAAGATACCTGAAAATTGGTCTACTGCCGAGCGGTCACGGTCACGTGAAAAAACAGCACCTTGATCAGAATACCCAAGATGGAACATCGCGTGCCCTTTCCCATCTGAGCTTGATAAGCCTGAGGTAAAGTTAAATTGGCGTGATTCATCATCGCCTTCGCTTGATTCACCATATTGGCCTTCGAATTCAATACCTTCAAAATCATCTTTTAGTACAAAGTTAACTACACCAGCAACAGCGTCAGAACCATAAACAGATGAAGCACCACCTGTCATAATTTCAACACGTTCGATGAATTGACTCGGAATAGTATTTAAATCGACAGCAGAGCTACCTGGTACACCTGATACATAACGACGACCATTCACTAAAACCAATGTGCGGTTAGAGCCTAAATTACGTAAATCAACAGTAGCAACACCCGCACTTGCGGTATTAAAGTTTGAGTTAGTACGGCTAATAGCTGGTGTACCAAATGCAGGGTTCTCTAATAATAAGTCTTGAATATTTAACGACCCTGATGCATCAATAGCAGCACTATCTACAACTTGAATAGGAGCCGATGACATTGCCTCAGCTGAACGAATTCGAGAACCTGTAACTTGTACGCGTTCTATTTTAGTTATTTCGTCATCTTCTGCTGCAACACCTTGAAATGAAAAGCTTGCAAGTATCGCGCTGCTTAGCGCAACTGTTAACGACGATTTTTTAAATAATCGCGCGCTACCTTTGTTAGTTAATGTCATATAATTCCCCTGAATTGTTATTTTTGTAACTAAATGGTTACTTCGCGGATTACAGTAAGGGGATTTATTTAAACACTCTACGGGCATTATTTATGAGGCGTAGTCTTTGGTACGAATAGCAGCTTTTATGGGATGAATCAGTACGTCACAATTATTTTATAAATATATTGTACTTTTCATAACAGTTTTTCCGCTAAGCACGGTCTTTATTATTATATACAGCAAGAGATATAAAATAATGATCGCTTCTTTTCATGCATTAACTTTTGTTAGTAGCACTAAGTTTGCAACATTTTTAACAAAGCGTGTGCAAGATCACCGGCACTTTGAATCTCAATCTTTTCTTCAAACAAATAGATTAGATCAAATAGACACAGATCAATACAACGTACTGTTTTACGAACTAACCAACCTAGCTGACCCTATGCAAATAGTGCATTTAACTGAGCTTGCTAAAAAGCTGAAGTTAGTCATTATTGCTCAATCGGGACATTTTGCGAGTTTTGCCTTTGAAGTTGGCGCTGTAGATTTTTTAATATTAGATTCAACTGCATCACGTATTGATAAATGCTTTGATAAGCTGATTCACCTTTGCCCAATTGCAAGTGCGGCCGAACGCCAATACCAGCAAAGCACACAAGCTGAAAAGCCATCATCACATATTGTGGTTAAAGATGTAGGTAAGGTAAGGCTAATTGATATAAATGATATTATTTGGATTAATGGCGCGGGCAACTATGTAGAGCTGCATTTTACCCAAGGTAATACGCCGGTACTACATCGCGAAACCATGAAAAATATTGAACAACAACTAGAACCAGAAGGGTTTGTTCGTATTCATCGCTCAACGCTGGTAAGAAAACAAGCTATTTGCGAACTGATGCCTACTGACAGTGGCGATTATAGAGTAAGGCTGAAAAACGATATGTGTTTAAACCTTTCACGGCGCTATAAAGGGTGTTTAGAGAGTATTATAAGCCCTCTTCAATAGCGGTTTATAATACTCATGTTAGTTACCAGTTCTGTTTTATATAACTGTCATTTGGGTGCACTAATAAATAGCTTTCGGTATCTTTATAAAAATTAACTTCTACATCGCTATTTTTCCATACTTTTTCAAACATATTTTTAGCTATGATATTAATGTTTATATAATCAACTCGTTGATAGCCTCGTTCTTTTACACCGGCAAAATAGGCCTCTAATGAATCAAGGCCATCCAAAGTTAACAGCTCAAATTCTTTTAAATTAACAACCACAAACTTAATCGTATTTTCAGGATGAGTGCTCAACTCCTGAACAACGCCATTAGTCAACAGCATAATGCCTTCATTGTTAAAGCTCCCTTTCAATTTTAAATACATCTGAGGGGGCTGTGAACAAATTTGAAATTCACCATGTGCTCCAAACATAAATCGCCTTACATATATCAACTTCTATATATAGGATAATACAATTTTCCGATTTTGCAGTTAATTTAATAAAGCAATAAAAAAGGCCATTTCGAGTGCTTTTTCCTCTAAACTTTTAAAGCGACCTGATGCACCGCCGTGCCCTGCATCCATATCGGTTTTAAATACTAAAATATTACTATCAGTCTTAAGTTCACGCATTTTTGCAACCCACTTCATAGGCTCCCAATACTGCACTTGTGAGTCATGAAGACCGGTAGTAACGAGTATGTTCGGATAGTTTTGGGCGCGAATATTGTCATACGGCGAGTAAGCTTCAATTACATCATAAAACTGAGGCTCATTTGGATTACCCCATTCATCATATTCATTTGTTGTGAGCGGAATACTTTCATCAAGCATCGTGGTTAATACGTCTAAAAATGGTACATGACAGCCAACACCGCAATATAACTCTGGTGCTTGGTTTACAACCGCCCCCATTAATAAACCACCTGCACTGCCGCCTGAGGCAAACACCTTGCTGCTATCACAATAGCCTTGTGCAACAAGCGCTTTTGTCACATCAATAAAGTCACTAAAGCTATTTTGTTTATGCTCTTTTTTACCTTGTTCGTACCACTCGCGACCTAGCATTTCAGAGCCTCGAACATGTGCTATTACATAAACAAAACCACGATCGAGCAAGCTCAGCGATGAACTTGAAAAACTTGGATCAATCGTATAGCCATACGCACCATAGCCGTATTGAAATAACGGATTTGAGCCATCTTTTTTAAAGCTGTCTTTTCGATAAACAACTGATACAGGTACTTTAACTCCGTCGCGAGCAGTTACCATTAATCGCTCCGACTGATAGTCATCGGCATTAAAACTACCGAGTACTTTTTGCTGTTTAAGTAGTGTTTTTTCGCCAGTTGCTAAATCAACATCATATAAAGAGCCTGGTGTTGTTAAACTTGAGTAATAAATACGCGCAGTGCGTGTGTCTGGCTCTGGGTTCATTGCTATTGCAGCATAATAACAAGGATCGGCAAACTCAAGTGCCATACGATCCCCTTGCCTATTAACAACTACAAATCGAGCTTGCCCTTGCTCGCGTTCACTCAATACTAAAAAGTCATTAAATAACTCTACACCTTCAAGCAGTACATTTTCTCTGTGAGCTGTATGCTCAAACCATTGTGTTTTATCAGCAATTGTTTCGTTTGTTGCCGTCATTAATCTAAAGTTTTTAGCTTGCCAGTTAGTCACAATATAAAATGTGTCACCTAGCTTATCTACGTCAAACTCGTGGCCATCTTCACGCGGCATTAATGCTTTAAATTCGCCAGCGGGCTTATTAGCATCAAGCACCCATGTATCGTTGGTCTCTGTCGATGCTAAATCAATAATAATTAAGCTTTCATCGCGGCTTTTACCAAGTCCCATAAAAAAGCTGCTGTCTTGCTCTTCGTAGACCATTACGTCTTGGCTTTGCTCGCTGCCAAGCTCATGCCTAAATACTTGGTATCCTAATAGCGTTTTTAAATCTTTTTTTACATAAAAAACAGTTTTATTGTCGTTAGCCCAAACAACTTGTCCTTCTGTATTTTCAAGTACATCAGGTAGCATTTCACCGGTCGCTAAGCTTTTAAAGCGAACATTATAAATACGACGACCTTCAGTATCTTCAGAGTAAGCCATAAGCTGCTCGCATGGACTTAGTGCGACTTCGCCCAGCTCAAAAAACTCAAATCCTTCAGCTAAGACATTCACATCGAGTAAAAGCTCTTTATTATCGGCCTTTATGCTCGTACTTCTATAGTGACGCGAGTACTCATCATCACCACGAACTTCTGAGTGATACCAGTATTTCCCGTCTTTAACGGGTACCGAATTATCATCTTTTACAATGCGTGCTTTTAACTCTTCAAAAAGTGTATTTTGTAGTGGCTTCATAGCAGCTAACTGTTCATCGCAGTACGCATTTTCAGCATGTAAATGCGCAAGTACTTGCTCATCCTGACGATCGTCATCGCGCATCCAATAGTAATTATCGGTACGTATCTTATTATGAGTACTTAATGTATGGGCTTGCTGTTTAGCAATCGGGAAATTAGGTAATAAACTTAAAGAGTAGACAGGACGAGACACAACAAAACCAATTAAAAAAATAATGTGATTTGCAGTTTATCATAAAAATAAAAAAGCCCATCCAATAGTTGGATGGGCTAAAACGGTAAACGCTTCATTACTAAAACCGCTATACCTTTGGGAAGATAATTTAAGCTTTATATTTGCTGCCAAGCCATAGCCCAGCTTTGCCCTACACCGGGTTCGAACATAGACTTATTATCGTCATTCGTGCGGCAAAACTCATTAAATGGCCAAGGCCTGCATTGATATACATGCCCAGTTTTTGGCTGCAATACCTTTGTACCCGCATTATAGTTTTCACAATTTTCAGGGTACACGTAATCATAAGTATCAAGGTTATTAACAACACGCTCATCGCATTTTGCAATACAATGAAAGTCGACGTGTGCTTTACATATACCACTGCTTTGCAAAGCAAAAATTTCATTATTTCTATAGGCTACAATTAAACCCTGTTCGGTCATTTTACCTGCGCTAACCAGAGGAACATGTACATTAATATGCTCGGCAACTAAACGTGGCCATGCGTGAGGCTCACCTTGCTCAAGCGAGGTGATCTTGTAATCAAATGATAAACTAACCAGCTCTCCTTGCATGTCGTAAAAGGTTACACTCACCACATCACCAATAAATAATTGGGTATGATGATTTAAGCAACCTATTGTTGACCACTTTCCACAGGCCAACGACGTATGCATAAACACGGCAACACCTTAAGAGTTACAAAATCTTATCCATACACTATGGATACACAAAAAATACACTGAGGGCAAGTGATACATAACAACACGTTATGCAGTAGTCCCGCTACCATAGCTTTTAAAAAGCCTTAGACCGGAAACTTTGCGTCCTAACCTTTCGGCTAGTTTGCCAGCAATGCGGCGATTATAATTCGACCCCGCATAACAATCAAACAAAAGAATGTAACCAAAAACAAAAACCAACCCTTTAAGATTGGTTTAATGTGTTTTTAACTAAATAAATAAGTTAAAGGCTCTTTCGCCCACGTAAATACCAGCAACACCAATAAAGATATAAATATTAACCACGCAGGCCAAGACGCTTTTGTTACTTTAGCCTCAGAGTCATCCGCTTTTAACTCTTTTGAGCCTGTGATCATCGCCTTAACTAGCGGTTTGCCTTTTATTCTATAAACAATAATAGCTAATACATGCAAGCCAATAGCATAAAGTAAAATGTCAAAATTCAGCTCATGTAGCCAATTGGCAAAATCAATCGTATCGCTAGACACATATTGAGCAAGCGGCCCGTCAGTTAAAATACCATCACTGCTCATTAAGCCACTTGCAAGTTGCGTTATGATCAATATAAAAAACACTATCACCATACAGCTACCGGGTGCTGAATGGCCTAACGAGTCGCTTGGTGTTTTTAGCGCCTTTAAAATAGCACTAGGAGAGTGCAGTAACCCACTTAATCTCGCGGTTTTGCTACCAATAACACCCCATATTAAACGTGTTACTATAAGTGCTAAAGTAAAAAAACCAGCGACAAAGTGAAGCTCAATCATGCCCTCTTCAATACTAAAATAAAGCACTGCAATACTTACAACCAAAAACCAATGAAAGCATCTAATAAACCCATCCCACACTTTTAACGTCGTCATTGTGCCTATCCTTAAAAAAACAGTATTATTTAATTTGTTAACTACTTTAACATCATAATATTAAGGTATCCTTATGAGCCATTCTACAAGCCGTGAGAGTAAATATCATGCAACCAGTTAAAAAAGCTATTTTAAAAGGCTTTTTAGATATGCTACCACTGTGTTTAGCCGTTGTTCCTTGGGGTATTTTATGCGGCTCTTTAGCGATTCAAAATGGTTTTAGCGCCTTTGAAACCCAAGCAATGTCGTTATTAGTATTTGCAGGCTCTGCACAGCTTGTTGCGATTGAACTTATGGCGGGCAACACACCATTGCTCACAATTTTATTCACAACATTTATTATTAGCTCTCGGCACTTTTTATACGGTTTAGCTGTGCGTCATAAGGTCATTGATCAACCTATGCGTTGGCGCTTACCGGTGAGCTTTGTTTTAACCGACGAGCTATTTGCGTTTTCTCATCATCGAAAAGCATATAGAACAAAAACACGCTTAATATACGCATTGAGCGCTGGTTTTAGCTTTTATATTGCATGGAATATTTGGACGTTAATTGGCATTGTAGCGGGCACAATGCTGCCCGACTTAACTAATTTAGGGCTCGACTTTGCGATTGCTGCCACGTTTATCGCGTTGGTTATTCCGGGAATCAAAAATTTGGCCTCACTCGTTACGGTAATTGTAGCAGGCGTTAGTGCAACGCTTTTAAAAAGTACCGGATTTGAGTTATGGCTTGTTTGCTCAGCGCT
Source organism: Pseudoalteromonas sp. NZS100 (assembly GCF_015864815.1). Taxonomy (NCBI): domain Bacteria; kingdom Pseudomonadati; phylum Pseudomonadota; class Gammaproteobacteria; order Alteromonadales; family Pseudoalteromonadaceae; genus Pseudoalteromonas; species Pseudoalteromonas sp. NZS100. Next base: position 30,676 of record NZ_JADYWM010000018.1, on the reverse strand, counting down.
GCTGGCAATGGCCGCAGGTTATAGTACAGCAAGGCTAACCGCTAAAAAGGAAGCAACGCTATGATGACGACTATTTTACTCATGGCGTGCATTACATTTTTTACGCGTTATTTATTTTTACACCGCGCTTTACCGTTTAAAGTAGGCCCTAAAATGCAGCAATTTTTAAGCTTTAGCGCACCTGCGGTGCTTACAGCAATTTGGGTGCCTATCGTGTTTTTGAATGAAGATGGCATTAACTTAAAGTGGCAAAACCCTTATTTAAGCGCAGCGATAGTCGCCATTATTGTTGCCTATAAAACACATAATATTTATTACACAACGCTTGCCGGTATGGGGCTATTTCTGATTTTAAATTAGAGCGCTCTTTATACTTTATGAAATACTGTACTCAGGTTAAAATACCGATAACAATAATAAAAAAGACGCCAATATGCACAAATTCCATCAATTAAGCGCAACAAGCTTGCAGGGTCAACCTATTAACTTTAGTGATTTTGAAGGTAAGGTTGTGCTTATTGTTAATACCGCAAGTAAATGTGGATTTACCTACCAATACGAGTCGCTTCAATCTTTGCATAATAAATATGCCAGCCAAGGTTTAGTTATTTTAGGATTTCCGTGTAATCAATTTGGTCAGCAAGAACCCGGCGACGCTACACAAATAGAGCAAGGATGTTTAATTAATTTTGGTGTGAGTTTTTTAATGGCGGCCAAAGTAGATGTAAACGGTAAGCATGCTCACCCAGTCTTTCGTTATTTAAAATCGGCTTTACCTGGTTTTTTAACACGTAAAATAAAGTGGAATTTTACTAAATTTTTAATTGCCGCAGATGGCACGCCAATTAAACGTCATGCACCTTTTACTAAACCCGAAAAGCTAGAACTTACAATTCAAAAAGCTTTAGCACAGGCTAAAAGCACGCTTTAAAAAGTAATAAAGAGGCGCAAGGCCTCTTTATTGCCAATACTATTGAAACTTAAACATACACATAACTGCACATTTAAACTCTCAATATTAATTGGTATTTTATTTATACTAGTGAAATTTAATCGGTGTAATCGCTTAAATCGTCTTCGCCTAGATTTTTACGCAAGCGTTTTTGCTCAAGGTAGTCTTCCAACTTCTTTTTAACCTTTTGCTTGTTCTTATCGTGTTGATTACGGCCGAGCATTTCGTACTCGTCTTCAACAAAATCGTCATCTAGCGCATCGTAACTAAATGTCTTACCCACAACCCACTCCATAAAGTGTTTGAGACCAACCAAGGATTTTATTATCGCAATAGTCGGTAAAATTAAAATGTTTAACGTCAAAATGCTGTGCAAATTAACATCAAAATAAAGCCACGTGACTACTGTAAATAGTCTTCATGTCAGTAATGTGAATAAATAGCGCTAAATTTGAATTGAGGAAAGTGAGAGTTTTTTATCGTATCGATAAATAAAATTTATTAATTTTTATTAGTTAGCCAATTTGACTAAAAAATAGTTATTTATTAATTAATTTCATTTACTAAAAAACAAACAAAAACAGTTAAGCATATGTTTTATATTAAAAAATAAAACTGGCATCAAACTTGTTATTAATTAATCGTCATCAACAAAAAGTAGAGAAAAAACATGAAAAAATTACTATTAGTTAGCGCATTAATTTGTTCACCAGCCGCTATGGCTCATAACGATAACGATTCTGCAATTTCATTTAGTAATGATGAATGTAACGTCGAATTTAAAAATGATGTGCGCATTAAGCCAAACGAATTGGAAATTTTTACCGCCAACAATAAAACCATGCAGTTTAATACCTATGGTGACTTAACCGTAAATGGCGAACTTGTAGCGCTGAGTAATTCGCAGCGCGACGCGCTAACCAAGTACTCTGATAGCTTACGCACTCAATTACCTGAAGTAGCTAATATAGCGCTTGAGGGTGTTAAAATTGCCGGAGTAGCATTAGAAGAAGTAGGCAATGCATTTAATATTGACGGTCTTGATAATATGTCTGAGCTTATGGATGACATTAAAATCGAAGTAGAAAACACATTTTACCAACAAGGTACATTTGTGATGGGCCAACAAAGTTTTAATCAATTTGGCGAAAACTTTGAACAACAATTTGAGCAGCAGATAGAAACAGCGGTTGAATCAGCAGTGATGCAATCAATGGGCAGTATTTTAGTAGCTTTAGGTTCTGAGTTACTTGGTTCAGGCGGTGATATGGATGCCTTTGAACAACGTATGGAAAATATGGGTGCACAAATAGAAGAAAAAGTAGAGCTACATGCAAGCGCACTTGAAGAACGTGCTAACTCTTTATGTGGAAACTTTGCTGATATTGCAAAACAAGAAGAGCAATTAGTAATGCAAGTGCCTGAGCTAGAAGGTTACCAGTTATTTAGCTTTAAACAAAATTAGTACAGCAAACGTTATTTAACATCCCTTTGGCAGCACTTAAGTTTACTTAAATGCTGCTTTTTTGTGTTTCGCAAATTTATACCAACCTGCATAAATCTTTGATCAATTTAATGAATTAAATTGCACTATAACTTCGTTAAAAATTTTTATTTAGAACAACTAGATACAAAAGCTTTTGCCTAGTTCTAGCGTAATTTTCTTAACGTTAAATAGACCCCATATATAAGCAGATTGGTATTACTTTTTAGCTAATAAAGTGAGCTTACCCAATGTAACTATTGCGTGCTCAATTTGCGCGCTCCATTGCACACCATAACTTAACCTTACGCAGCTTTTATATTTATTAGAGGCCGAAAAAACAAGCCCAGGGGTAATACTAATACCAACCTCAAGCGCAAGTAAAAACAATGTTTGGCTATCGTACTCGCCACCTAAATCTAGCCACATAACGCAGCCTCCTTTTGGATCGCTTATACGTGTATTTTTTGGCATAGCTTGTTGTAAGCACCATCGCATACGCTCTTTGTTATCGCGCAGGCGTTGCCTAAGTACTTTTAAATTTCGGTCGTACTCGCCGCTGGCAATAAACTCAGATAACGTCCATTGGTTTATTAACGAAGCAGAGCAACTTAGTGCTCTTTTATATCGCCTTGCTTGCGTTGCAAATTTACCCGCAACTAACCAACCTACACGATAGCTCGGCGCTGCCGTTTTAGAAAAAGATGAGCAACTAATCACTAATCCTTTTTTAGAGTACGCTAAAGCAGGTGTGCCTCGTTTTGCCGTAAAATATAAATCGCCGTATACGTCATCTTCAATAAGCACTACGTCATGACTTTCAAGTAGCTCCACCAGCTGCTGTCTGTTTGTATCAGGCATAAAGCTGCCCACAGGGTTACTAATTGCAGTCGAGAATAAACACGCTTTTATGTCATGCTCATTTAAAGCGCGTTCCAAATCGCTTAACCAAATACCATTATCTGGGCACAGTGGTATTTCGAGCGCTTTAAGCCCTAGGCTTTCTATTAACTCGATAATCCCGTGATAGCAAGGCGTCTCAATGGCAACTACATCGCCTGGCTTTGTTACACACTTAAGTGCAATAGCCATGGCTTCTTGTGCACCATTGGTGATCACAAGCTCGTCCATATTTATACCAATGCCAAAATCTAAATAGCGATGCACCAATTGCTTTTTCAGCGGCACAAACCCATCTGTTGGTCCATAGTTAATAGCTTTACTGCCAGCTGTAGTCATTACTCGGCGCATATTTCTGGCCAGTGCTTTATCGGTAGGTGCAGCAGCAATTGGGTTAGCGATACCAAAAGGGACTACGTTCGCTTGATGAATCGCGCTGTACACCTGCTCTATTAAGGCTTGTTTATTTACCACAACAGGTTCGCGACTTAATTTAACTCGCTTAGGTAAATTATGCGCCATGCTAACGACTTTTAAAAAATACCCTGATTTTTCACGTGCCTCTACTAACCCCTGATCTTCAAGTGCTTGATAAGCTTGCTTCACTGTCGGAATACTAATGTTTAAGTTATCTGCCATTTTACGCAGTGATGGAAGTTTTTCGCCAGGGAGTAAAACCTGCTGGGCGCTCATATCTCTGATCAACTGAATAACTTGTTGATATAGAAACTCATGCCCCTGGCTATTTTTTTGTCTTATCATCACGCATCCAAATCTGTATAGGTTACATTTTTACTTTTCTGTATATGGTAAGTATACAGATAGGTCTTAAAATAGCCATTCAATCGGGCTTTGGAGAGTAACCATGAAAAGTGCAGCGCTATACATTACAACCGTTTTAATTTGGGGTTCTACTTGGTTAGCCATCGAATTTCAGCTAGGTGATATTGCGGTAGAGCTATCGTTATTTTATCGCTTTGCTATTGCAGCGCTTTTAATGTGGTTATATGTAGCGTACAAAAAACCGGATATGCGCTTTTCATTAATCGATCATGGCTTTTTTGCTTTGTTGGCTCTTTGTAATTTTGCCTTAAATTACTTAATGCTTTACTGGGCACAAAATTACTTAACCTCCGCTATGACCTCTATCGCCTTTTCACTGTTGCTGGTTATGAACATAGTTAACACTCGACTATTTTTTGGTAAGCCTATCTCAAAACGAATTTATACCGGTGCCGCACTCGCTGTATTAGGTATTACGTGTCTGTTTTGGCCACAGTTACAGCAGTTCGACTTAAGTAACGGTGCATTGGTCGGGTTACTACTTGCCCTTGGTGGCACCTTTGTGGCTTCATTGGGCAACATGGTAAGCGTTCGTAATTCTCGTAAGCAAATTGGCGTATTGCAGGGCAATGCATGGGGCATGTTATATAGTGCTATAGGCTTAGCTTTATATGTATTAATGAACGATGTGCAATTTAGTTTAAACGCCCCAACTAGCTACTGGCTATCATTACTTTATTTATCAATATTTGGCACCGTAATCGCTTTTGGTTGTTACTTTGCACTACTAAAAAATATAGGCCCTGAAAAAGCCAGCTACGTTATTGTTTTATTCCCATTAGTGGCAGTAACACTGAGTAGCTTTTTTGAAGGCTTTGAATGGCACGCAAATACCTTTGCAGGGTTTAGCTTAGTGTTATTAGGTAACGCCATTGTGCTTACCCCAACAAAACGAATTAACGCCTTTTTAGCTAATAGAGCAATAGCTAAAAGTGGCTCCGTCCCCAGTTAGACGCGTTATTAACGCAACTAACGCAAAAGCGCCTACTTTACTGTAGGCGCTTTTTTATTGGCATATGAAAAAGTAAGGCTTGTCCATGCACACTAACAACTGCAGGAGTTTTACCTACCAGTTCACCATCTGCTTCAATCAATAACCCTTCAGTTTTTATGGAAGCTGTATTTAAGCGACTGTAGTTAAGGTTTTTTATATACTCATGACGCTTAAAAAATAACTTAATAAAGCTTATTACATTATAAAAAAGCCCACCCGATCGCATTTGATAACACTCAAGCTGGCCATCAATTAAATCCGCTTTTGGCGCTATTTTTAGCCCGCCACCAAAGTACTTATGATTAGCAAATACAGTAATTAAATTTTGATACTGCCGAGCATCGTTATTAAACGTACCTTGTAACTGCTGAGCTTGATAATAAAATAGCTCTTTGATACTCGTCCAACTGTAATCAAAAGATGAAAAATTAGCTTTATCGTTAATAGTTTTAATCACATGAGCATCAAATCCTACCCCTGCAATATTAATAAAATAGCGGCTATTAATTTTTCCTATATCAATTGCTGTCGGTGTATTAAATAATGCCTTTCGCCAATCATCTGCTTTGCAATTAAACCCTCTGGAGAAATCGTTACCTGTACCGCAAGGTAATAATGCTAACGAACAGCTGCTCCCTATTAGCGCATTAACAGCCAAGTTCAATGTACCATCGCCACCTAGTGCAACTACTTTGGGAAATTTACTCAGTAACAACCTTATTTGAGCGCAGTCATCGTCAAAGCTTCCCGTTGTAGTAAATATACAATAAGAAAAGCTGCGTTTTTTACAGATGTTTTTAAGCCATGCCAATGATTTTTGGCTCTGTTTTTTGATACTTGGTTTAATAATTATTAGTAGTGACAAGCTTTTGTTTCCAGCAATGTATTTTAGAGTGAGATAACAAACGTTTAATTGAATTTTTTTAATCTGAATAAATAATCAAAAAACATTGTATAAAATGCATAAAAATAAATTAAAAAATCAAAAACCCCAACAGCAAAGGGGTTAAAACCAACTGCCATATAAATAGCTATGCAAAAACAGTAATGCAACTTACTGAATCGCATATTAATAAAATCAATTCAGATTAGTTTAACTAATCCCTCAGGCTCAATTTTTATCGTTGTATTTTTAATCAAACAACGTGCAAAATGCACGCGATTTCAACAGATACAACCGGAGCAAAATAATGAAACCAATTAATACATTAAATCAAACAGCAGTAGCGCAAGTAGCCGTTAAACCAACTAACCGTAAAGCAAGAATGTTAGCTAAACTTAACACGATTGGTAAAAGACTAGCACTTAGCGGTGCAGCTCAATATAAATAATCACCCAACCATGATTATTTTTCGGTGCAGCGAACACTCAACCACTAAATGAAGTCACTTATTTAGCTCCCATTGTTTGCTGCAACCTATTTATTTTATTAAAAATTGCCTTAATTTCCCCTTATTTACAAAAAAAACCTCATTTACGTATATTTTTTAGGCAAACAGTCATTTTGCTATTTACACAGCGGTATCACCTAAGTATTATTCTGCGTCACGGAGAGATGGCAGAGTGGTCGAATGCACCGGTCTTGAAAACCGGCATGGGTTTATAGCCCATCTAGGGTTCAAATCCCTATCTCTCCACCATATTTTAATTGGTGGCTTTTTTTACTCCATCAATACAACCGGTTATGCGTTGGAGAGGTGTCCGAGTGGCCGAAGGAGCTCCCCTGCTAAGGGAGTATAGAGTTTGTAGCTCTATCGAGGGTTCGAATCCCTCCCTCTCCACCATACTTAATTTAAACCACTTAATTGTGGTTTTTTTGTGCCCAAAATTTAACACCGATACTAAATTGGGAGGGTGAGAACCCTCGACAGGGTTCGACAAAATGTCTGGAACATTTTAGGCCGCTGCAAACGTCGCGCAGCGATTGATTACATGGATGTAAGCAAGTCTATCCCTCCCTCTGGACTATACTTAATTTAAACCACTTAATTGTGGTTTTTTTGTGCCTAAATTTTATAAAAATTAAACAAATTGTGCCTAGTAATAACTTAGGGCATTATTAACACAACTTTAGCCACTTTTAGGTTTAGCTATGATCCGGTTCATATTGCTATCATTTTGCGCGGCAGCACCATTTTTTACCTTGGCACAAAATACAACAGTGTATAAGTGTGTAATTAAGGGCGTTCCTACTTTTAGCCAAACGCCTTGCGCTAAAGATGCACAAGTTATTACTCTAAAAGATATAAATGTAATTGAAGCATATAAAAGCTCTACGCCCGGTAAAGGTATAACCGATACCTCTGTTGATGACTACTTAGAGGCTCAGCAAATAGAGCGTGAAATAAAGCGCCTTGAGCTATCTATTGAACAAAGCCAAAAAGAATACGCAGCTAAAAAACAACAAATAGATTATATGACCCAAGATAAGGCCAATCGTTTAGGCGCTTCGTCTATTGCTGATGCTATCGCAACTAAAACAAATTCATTAAAACAAGCCTACGACGCATCAATTAGTCAAACGCAGCAAAAAATAGAGTCATTAAAGCAAAGAAAGCAGCAGCTTAGCCAAAACCCTTAAGCGCTCGTTTTACTATAGAAATAAATTGCGCAACGTCTTCTTGAGTATTATAAATATGTGGCGATACTCGTATTCCAAATTTGCGAGCATCTACACTGACTTTCGCTTTATTAAGCTCTGTAAGTACATGGTCTTGCTGCTTGTTAAAAAACAAAATAACAGTCCCGCTGCATTTATCACCACTCATAGGTGATGCAACATATTCGCTTAGTTGCTCATGAATAAGCGTAAGCATCGCTAAGTTATGCACCCTTACCTTGTGAGCTGTTAGCTCTGCAAAGTAGGTAATACTATTTGCGGCAATAATATAAGGCGCTACAGAAGGGGTGCCACCCCAAAATTTAAGCGCACTGCTGTTATATTCAAAATTATTAATATCGAACTCAAATGGATTTTGATGCGAAAACCAACCCACATCTTTAGGCTCACAATACTCTATTTGATTTTTGTTAACCCATAAATAAGCTGCACCTGGGCCACCACATAACCATTTAACGCTCGAGCCAATCATAAAGTCCGCATCGAGCACGCTTAAATCAAGCGGTATAACACCCGCTGACTGAGCAACATCAACTATTGATAAACTATTGGTTAATTTACTTATAGCTACAATATCGTACACAGGCGCCTGTACACCTGTATTTGAATATACATGACTTATAAAAACTAAATCGATTTCGGCGGTTATATAACGCTGCCAAACACTAATATCAGTTAGGTTTTCGTGCTCAGGTATAAATATGATTTGCGCGCACTTTGGCAACGCTTTTTGCATTGCAAAACCCATACTCGGAAAATCACTTTGCGCCATAAGCACTTTACAATTTTTTTGCTGTAATCGAGGGTGCGACATAAGCAACTTTGTTAAGCCACTTGATAAATTAGCCTGAGGACAAAACTGCGAACTAGGCGCATTAAATAACTTACCAAGCGCGGTAGTAAATTGCTCAACTGCGGGCAGCCATTGTTGCCAAGGTTCTTTATTTGAGCTCTCCCACGGTAAAAAGTAGTGCTGTGCTAAATATTGCTGTGTACTTTTAAGAGGACGCCCTACCGAGTGGTTTAATAAATAACAGCCATCGGCCATACAAAAATCATTTTTAAGCATACTATTTAACCCATTCTTTAAGTGTATTTAGATCGTCAAAACGTGTTTTTATATCGTCGCGTTTGGCACTGGCTCGCCTATCTCTTAATTTTTCGAGCGAATCAAGTAACACATTAAGCGGCGGACCACTTGCTGTTACCTTGCTCATATGCTGCTGTTGCATATTTTTTGAGGGCTGAGCAATAAACTTTTCAACCAGTTGATTATGATGACCGACTGCGGTGTCGCCATGTAATTTACACACTTGGATAAATAACGTTGCGTGGCTTTTAAACCAATCTGTATTTTTATATGGCTCTGCTTGTAAAAAGTCATCCATAAAGCTTTGCATACGCATGGCTTCTCGCAGGATTTGTTGATCCTCTGGCATCATATATAAAAACTTATCCACCAGCATTTGCGAGTAACTAGGCTCGTTTGCACTACACAGCCCTAACAGCATATCAATCACGTTAATACCTGCAAAGTCACCAGCATTTGCCCCTCTGTAAACCTCTTTACCTACACGGTACGGTTTATAATAAGGGCGAACGCAGTTAAAAAAGCGATCTGTATCGAGCTCAGAATAAAGTGCATTGTTTGACTCAATTACATCTATAAGCGCTTGTTTAGCTACTTTTAATAACTCACCACACAAGGGATGTGAAATACCTAACGGCAATATTTTTAATAATGCATCACTTGCACGTTTATAGGCCAAAATGCCTTGAGTGTTATAATCAAGAAACAGCTTTTCATCAGGTAAATTGGTAAATCGTTTATAAATACCGTTAAGTGCTTTGTTATGAGTAGTTAAGTGGGCGGTAGCAAAACGAGGGGTTACGCCAATGGATGCGCCTATATGCATAGCAAGCGCTGAGGCTTCTATTAGCGGTGAAGTGGTTTCTCTGCTTGGCTCAGTAATTTCATGGCGCCTACACGCTGCCATAAATAATCCTACGTTACCGAGTAAGTCAAAAGCGCTATCAAAGCCTTGATCTGTGTTTCCCTCGGCTAATAAATTACTAATTAATGCGTTGCCTTCTTTTTCTAATTGTTGCTTTAAGGCCTCACCTATTCCTTCTACATTTGCTTTATCGGTTTGCTGCCAATAAAGCTGCTCTAATTCACTATTTAAAGTGACAAACTCTGTTCGTATCCAGTGATCGAAAATAGCGGTATGTGTGTTCATTGCTGCGCTCTATTATTTTTATAGTTAAATGCTAACAGAGTTCAATTAGGGTAAAGCGCCAAAAAAATTAGTAAAAACTGCAATACTTAGCAATAATCACTACAAATATGAAAATAATTAATAAAAGCCGACAACTATGTTAGATAAAAAAGATCAGCAATTACTCATTGCACTGCAAAGCCAAGCTCGTATGTCGGTTTCAGATTTAGCTGGCAGTATTAACCTATCGGATACGCCTTGTTTAAGGCGTATAAAAAAGTTAGAGCAAGAAAACATTATTACCGGCTACCACGCCGCCATAAATCCCAAAGCACTTAATCTTAATGTATTGGTATATGCGTTTGTACGATTAAGCCAAAACTCGGTCAGTGCTGCAGAGCAATTTGAGCAACATGTAGAAAAATTACCACATGTATTAGAGTGTTGTGTAATATCAGGAAGCTATGATTATTTATTAAAAATCATTGCACATGATCTTGAGAGCTACGAAACGTTTGTGAAACATCAACTAGGTGGCTTAAGTTGTATCGCAAATATAGAATCGACAGTTGTGCTTAAACAATCATTTAGCAAAAAACAGTTACCATTATAAAAATAACCAAAATAAATTACTGTTAGCTATACTAGTTATTTAAAGTGTAATAACAATAATTGCCAAGGACCTAAGTGAAAAATTTTAACTCAAAATATCACTCAAGTATTTTTTACATCATGTTTGCCTTGGCATATTTTTTAGTCGGCATAGCACTCACTAAACTTGCTTTTAACTCGCAAATAATTCCAATTTGGTTACCTGCCGGCATAGCTTTAGTTGGCTGTTATATTTGGTGGTGGCGCTTTATCCCGCCTCTATTTGTAGCTGCAATTGCATTTAATCTAAATATTTTTGATAACTCTGCCCACGAAATGGTACTTATTGGAAACTCATTTAACGAAGCTATGTATATTTCCTTGGGTGTGGTTATACAAGCCATGGTCGGCGCTGCTTTACTAAAATTTTGGCTTGGTCATCCACTACGCTTTAAGAATCGTAAAAACATTATTTACTTTATTATTGTAGTCGCTATTTTAAGTAACTTAATATCAGCAAATTTTGGTGTATTTGCCTTAAGCCAATTTAACCCGATTTACAGCATTGATAATCATTGGAAAAATGTTGTTTATTGGTGGCTGGGAGACACTCTTGGAGTACTCATTGCTACTCCACTTTTACTTTCTTTATTACCACAAAAATCAAACCAGTACTCTGTTTCAACCCTACCCACGCTTGCTGTGTGCAGTGTATTATTTGTATCTGTAGCAGTAACAACCCAGTTATACGATCAAGAAAATCGCACTAATACAATTAAAATAGCTGAAGGCGAAGTTCATGTAATAGAAAATAGCCTCTATAGATATATAAATAGAAGCCTTATAGCAGTACAGAGTTTGGCAAGTCAGGTGCAATCTTCTTCGACTTTAAGTCAACAAGATTTTTATAGCTACGCAAGTGAGCTACTTACTCAACATTCGTTTATAAAAGCGCTCTCTTGGAATGTCAAAATACCGCAAAGTCAACTCCGCAACTTCACACAAGAAATATCTGATATTTACCATTTAGACTACAACGTAAAAGGTGAGCCATTAGAAAAAGATGATCCCTTAGTGATTGTAAAGTACATAGCTCCTTTTAATGGTAATCAGAAAGCCATTGGCTTTAATGTATTTTCGAACCCAGATAGAAAGGCATCATTGCTCGATCCTTCAATTAGATACCAGCCTGTTGGTACTAAAATAATTCAGCTGGTGCAAACCAAAGAACCCAAGCCAGCTTATTTGTTATTTGCCCCTGTATACTCACAAAATAACGAAATAGACTCAGTTAAAGGTTATGCCACAGGTGTGTTTTTAGTAGACAACCTTATTGACCAAGCAATTTCAAAACAACAGTCAGAAATGTTTTCGATTAACATATATGAAGATGTAAACGACCCTCCTTTTTATAGCAATTCAAAGAATTTTAACCAAGCTATTGGCAGTCGTCTTATGAGCTTTAATATTGATTTTGGCGGACAGCAATGGATTGTAAAACTAGCCCTTCAAGAAGGATTTTTAGCACAACATAATAATCAACTTACGCTACTGCTACTTATATTGCAGGTGGCTGTGTGCTCGCTAATTTTGCTTATTTTATTATTATTTAATCAGCAACAAATCGCACTTACACGTCAAGTTGCAGAGCGTACTCACTCACTCGCACAAGCAAAGAAGCAGTCCGATTTAGCTAATCAGGCTAAAAGCCAATTTTTAGCGAATATGAGCCACGAAATACGCACACCATTAAACGCCGTTATTGGTTTTTCTTCACTTGCTCGAGAAACAGACAATGCAAATACACTCATTGGCTATTTAGATAAAATAAACTCAGCATCTAAAAGCTTATTAAACTTAGTTAATGACATTCTTGATATATCAAAAATAGAATCCCAAAAGTTAGTTATTGAATCTATTGCATTCGACTTAGGTGCTTTAATAACACGCATAAACAACATGTTTGAGCAAAGCGCCGTTAACAAAGGTATTAAATGGCAAGTTAATTCAAAGCTACCTGTTGATACCTGGTTTATTGGTGATCCTATGCGAATTGAGCAAATATTACTTAATTTATGTAGTAACGCGATTAAATTTACAAGCCAAGGCAGCGTTACTTTAAACATAGAAACAGAGTTTACTGCCGCCAATAAAGTACAGCTAGTTATAACCGTTAGTGATACCGGCATAGGTATAAAACCGAGCCAACATAAAAAATTATTTAACGCATTTACCCAAGCGGATAGTTCTACCTCAAGGCAGTTTGGTGGTACAGGCCTTGGCTTAACCATAGCGAAAGAGTTAAGCCAATTAATGGGGGCTGATATAACACTTAAAAGTGAAGTACATAAAGGCTCTACTTTTACATTTTCAATGCGATTAGAAACAACAGAACCTAAAAAAGAACATGTTATTACATTTGATAATACTAATATTACTTCGCTAGATATTTTGGTCGCAGAAGACAACCCGGTAAATCAAATGGTTATTAAAGCGATGCTTGGCTCGTTAGGAATTGTGCCGTATATAGTAGAAAATGGCGAACTGGCCGTTGATATAGTTAAAAAGCAGCACTTTGACTTAGTGCTTATGGATTGCCAAATGCCTGTAATGGATGGCTATAGGGCAACGGCACTGATCCGCCAGTTTAAAACTGAACAAGAGCTCCCGATTATTGCTTTAACTGCCGACGTTATGCCAGAGGATAAAGCACATGCACAAGCCGTTGGATTTAACCAGCACCTTGCAAAACCGCTTGAACTCATTAAGCTAACCGAGTGTCTTGTCCAATATGCAGAAGTTAATGAACAATAGTGGTTTAATTTTAAGAATAGTTTTAAGAGTTGGTTTTGTTTTAAGTGTTTTTTCGCATACAGCTATCGCTCAAAACTGTATCCCGCAGGCGAGCGACTTTAAATTTATAACAAAAAGTAAGCAACAAGGCTTATTACGCTTTGAAAAAGAGCACAACCACCAGCGCTTTAATTACCACGCACTTTTACCATTTAACGATTACTTAGATTTTGCATATAAACATATAAATAAAACCAATCCACGTGCAGATATGCCATGCCCTGTTATTACACAAACGTACCAGCAATTAGTAACACAAGGTACGCGAAAACCTGACCCTACTATTGCAGATATTATTGCCCCTTTTGAGCTTACGCATCCAAACAGCAATAAAGTTGCACTACTAATTCACGGGCTAACTGACTCACCCTTTACGTATCACGATTTAGCACAAGTGTATTATCAACAAGGCTATACTGTGCGTACTATTTTATTACCAGGACATGGAAGCGCCGCAAGTGCATTACTCAATGTAGAGGTTAGCCAATGGCAACAGGCAATAAAATACGGTATTAAACGCTCGGTGCAAGACTTTGATGAGGTGATACTCGCAGGTTACTCTACCGGTGCAGCGTTACTTATTGATTACGCAACCAAGCACACTGTTTCACCCAAAATTAAAGCGCTTATGCTTTATTCGCCAGGCTCCGAGCCACATAATAAGTACGGCTGGATAGCAAAGTGGATTGATGCCATACCCTTTGTTAATTGGATAGATAAAGACGCCGATGTAGACTTTGCTAAGTATGAATCATTTCCTTTAAATGCAGCTGCCGCGTCGTACTATGCTATGTCACTTGCAAGCGTAAGTAGCTTAAACAAACGCTCTGCACTTAAATTACCTATTTTTAGTGTACTTAGCGATATTGATACCACGATAGATACGCGTGCCACGCTAAAATTATTAAGTGCATTACACAAAGATAATTCAGTAAAATATAAGCCGCTCGATACTTTAGTACTTTATGGAAGCACTGATATTTTACCGCCAGACTTTGCTAGTGACTACACAGTAAATAACCCGCAATGCACATCGCCTCAGTGTAAAAAAGTTCATGGTATGTCGCATATTGCTATTGTTAACTCACCGCAAAATCCACATTATGGAATTAACGCAACCTATCGTAATTGTGGCAGCTTTATTAACGACGAGCCCCTGTATAAAACATGTAAAACAACAAAAAATCCACAACTAGGAGAGCGTACAAGCGCCAACTTAAAACACTATCCGGCTTTACAACGCTTAACTTATAATCCTCATTTTACCGAGCTTAAAAAGCAAATTAGTACGTTTATTAAAAACGTAGAACAGCTTAGAACAACTACAAGGTAAGTAGTCATGGGAACGTTTTCGCACCAATGGTTTAGCAGTATTAATGAGATTGATCAGGCGCAGTGGCAACGTTTATTTGGTGATGAACCATTTACTCAACATGCTTTTTTATATGCCCTTGAGCAAAGCCAATGCGTAACACAAAAAAGCGGTTGGCAGCCCCATCACCTCGCTATTTTTGAAGATGATACGCTCATTGCGCTTGCACCTGGGTATTTAAAAAGTCATTCATACGGCGAGTACGTATTTGACTGGGCATGGGCTGAGGCATACGAAAAACACGGTTTAGAATATTATCCCAAGTGGCTATCTGGCATTCCCTTTAGCCCTATTGAAGGCAAGCGTATTGCTATCGAGCACGCTAACCCAAATGCGGTGTATCAGTACATTACAGAGCAACTTAATATACACAGTGCTGAGCAAAGGTGGTCGGGGTGGCATGTTAATTTTTGCGACCAAGCCCAAGCAACATCATTAACTGAGCAACATGCCATGCTAAGAGTGGGTGTGCAATTTCAGTGGTTTAATAAAGGTTTTGAAACCTTTGACGATTTTTTGCAAATACTTAACTCACGAAAACGTAAATCCCTTAAAAAAGAGCGAGCTAAAATAGCGCAACAAAATATTGATATTGAATGGCTGCAAGGAACGCAAATTACGCCCGAGATAATGCAATTGTTTTGTGAGTTTTATCAGCGTACCTACTTAAAGCGATCTGGTCATTTGGGCTATTTAAATATGGAGTTTTTTACGCTTTTACATGCATTAATGGCTAATAACCTCGTTATTATGCTGGCCAAAAAAGACGACAACGTGATTGCTGCAACACTTAGTTTAGTAGGTGAGAATACGCTTTATGGGCGCTACTGGGGAGCAAGTGAGGAAGTAGATTCGCTTCACTTTGAGTTGTGCTATTACCAAGGTATTGAGTTTGCAATAAAGCATAAACTCAACTGTTTTCATTCGGGTGCACAAGGTGAGCACAAAATAGCACGCGGATTTGAACCCGTACTTACCTACTCTGCTCACCATATTGTTGATGGCGATTTCAGTAATGCAATAAGCGACTACTTAAAGCGTGAACGCGGCCATATTGATATATATAAAGAGCAATGTAGCTCATTACTGCCGTTTAAAAACGAGTAACTGATTATTTGCAGGCATGGCAGTATCGCTAATAAGCGTAAGCCCTGCTTGCTTAGCTAGTTGTTCAACTGCTTCAAAATCTCTTATTCCACTTAACGGATCGCGCTCTGTTAAAAAGGCACTAAAGTCATCATTACTTGGGCTGGTAAATTCACCTTGGTACTTAAATGGCCCATAAATACACAACATACCGTCGTTATTTAAGTGACGTTTAACACCGTCAAAAAAACGTTCAACTAATTGCCAACTTACAATATGAAATGTGTTTGCTGTATAAATAGCGTCAACCTTATCTACAGGCCATTCATTATTTAAATCAAGCTCAAGTGGTGCATGTAAATTAGTTAAATTAGCTTCGCGGTGCCATAAATTAATCCCTTCGTGGTTTATAGCACGATCACTTGTATGCCATTGTAAATGTGGTAATTGCTCTGCAAAAAACACACTATGCTGGCCGGTTCCTGATCCGACTTCGAGTACTGTTTTAGTATTTTTTAATACGTCCTTTAATTGCTCTAAAATAGGGGTTTTATTGTTTTCACAGGCTTGTGAAAATGGCTTTGTCATTACTGTGCACCAAAATTGTAGATTAATGCACAACAGTAAAGCAAATTTAGCTTATTTTGTCGTGATGAAAAAAAGGTAATTTTTAAATACTATAACTATCATATGGTTGAGCTGGCTCATTATGGTTGGTACGTAATATGCTTTTATATTGTTAACCCACTAAAGGGTTTAACTTATATTAAATTTCAAAGGATAAAATTATGCATATACCCCCTTATACCGCTGTAGACGCGGCCATTGCTATAACCGAAAAAACCACCGACGATCATAGTTACGCCGTTGATATGAGAGCTACAGTAATCGATTTACTTTCGCACCCTAAACATAATCAACAGGCGATGACAAAACATGAAACAGATCAGATATTTATTCTTGGCTACAATTAATACTCAAATTAGTATCGCAAATAATTTTTATAATAACTGTTTACACTGAAACCGATTAAATGTAATGATAACTATTATCGTTAACTTGAGTCGGTTTTTTTATGTCTTCAAATTATGCCCAGCATCGTTACCATCAAGAACTCTCTTGTCATTGCTTAAGACCTCCTGGCCTGCATGCACCCATGCTCGTTGCCGAATACATAGAAACCGCCCTTAACGTCGCCAAAAAATTTGAGCAACAACATAATCCCTTGCTTCAAGAGTTTTATCTTAGGCGCACACACCATGAAATTATGAACAAAATGTGCGACCCTCTTATACATAATGCTATTCGTAAACAATGTTTAGAGCAGCTATACAAACCATTATTAGCATTAAAACGGTTTTATAAGGTGCATAACAATACTGCACAATTTTTAATACTTGAGCGTGAAGCTCGTATTCTTAGTCACGAATTCAACCCTTTTTAAGGAGCACACTTATGAGCAACTTTAGAACAGAATCAGACAGCATGGGCGAGCTACAAGTACCTACTGATGCGCTCTATCAGGCGCAAACACAACGAGCAGTTAATAACTTTGCCATTAGTGGCTTATCTATGCCAAAGCAATTTATCACTGCACTGGCTTATATAAAACAAGCCGCTGCGCAAAGTAACTGCGAGCTTGGCCATTTAAGTAAAGACAAAGCAAATGCTATTGAGCAAGCTTGTCAAAGTATTATTGATGGCGAGCATGTTGAGCATTTCCCCGTTGATATTTTTCAAACCGGTTCGGGCACAAGCTCAAATATGAATGCCAACGAAGTTATTGCAACGCTTGCTAGCCGATTAGGCAGTGAAAGCATTCACCCTAATGATGATGTAAACATGGGGCAAAGCTCTAACGATGTAGTCCCTACTGCTATCGCACTCAGTAGCGCAATAAATGTAGTGTATGAATTACTTCCTTCGCTTGAAAACTTATCGCAAAGCCTAGAAAAGAAAAAAGCTGAAGTAGGCCATATAGTTAAAACGGGCCGTACGCATTTAATGGATGCAATGCCTGTAACATTTGATCAAACACTAAGTGCATGGCAGTCACAAGTTAATCATGCCGCAGCAGGAATTAGACATAGCCTAGAGCGTGTATGCGAACTTGCACAAGGCGGTACAGCTGTTGGAACAGGAATAAATGCAGACCCTAAGTTTGCAGCCAAATTTGCAGAAAACCTGAGTGCCAATGTAGGCATTAGATTTACGCCTAGTAGTAACTTTTTTTATAACATCGGCTCACAAGACGCCATAGTAGCGCTTTCGGGGCAATTAAAAGTACTCGCTGTAGCACAAATGAAAATAGCGAACGACCTACGTTGGATGAACTCAGGGCCACTTGCGGGCTTAGGCGAAATAGAGCTAGAAGCACTTCAACCGGGCTCGTCTATTATGCCAGGTAAAGTAAACCCAGTAATACCAGAAGCCGCAGCCATGGTAAGCGCACAAGTAATCGGTAACGACGCGACCATTACAGTAGCAGGCCAAGCGGGTAATTTTGAGCTAAACGTTATGCTGCCAGTCATTGCTTATAATATTTTGCAAAGCATAGAATTACTTGCCAATAGCGTACAAGCATTGGGCGATAAAGCCATTGCCAGCTTTAAAGTAAATCAGCCTAATATAGATAAAGCACTCGCTAAAAATCCAATTTTAGTGACTGCGCTCAATCCGGTGATCGGTTATGAAAAAGCAGCAAAAATAGCAAAGCAGGCCTATAAGGAAGCCCGCCCTATTATTGATGTAGCCGAACAAGAAACCGATTTACCACGCAGTGAACTCGAAAAGCTACTTAATCCCACCAAACTAACGCAGGGTGGACTTTAATAAACGATATTTTTCACGGCTTTAATTACTTGATAATATAGTTTTTATTGCCGTAAAAAATGCACCGTGTATGATAGTGATGAATATTTCATCACTATCAAGGTTTGTTATGCGTACCCCATTGTTAGCCATACTTTTACCACTTTGTTTAACTGCATGCTTAGATAAAACGCCAACTGAAACGCAGCAAGTAACAATAACCTCAGAAACTGAAGCGCCAAAGCAAGAGCTGCAAAAGCTAAAAGAAAACACTCAATTACAAGAAAATACAAAAAATAATGTAATTGCTGAAAGCGTTTCAATAAACGATTTAAAAAACGTTTCAATAGACGATATAAAAACAGCTAAAGCCGAATTAAATACGCTAATTACAGATACGCAATGTGATACAAGCACTCAATGCAGAATAAGTGCCGTAGGCAGTCGCGCGTGTGGCGGGCCAAGCAGCTTTATTGTGTACTCAACAAAATCAGCGTCTGAAAAACAAGTAGCAGCCCTTAGCGATAAAATTACTAAGCTTGAAAGTAGTTATAATTCACAAAAAGGGATGATGAGCATTTGTCAGCATTTAACAACGCCAAGCACGCAGTGTGTTGAAAATAAATGTGTTAAACTTGAAGGCTCAGCGGTAAGTGCATTTTAAGGATAACGTTATGAGTTGTTTACCATCGGCAATTAAACTATCAATTTTAAGCATTGCTAGCAGCATTTTATTACTAAGTGGTTGTGCTAGTACTGTGACGTCAAATGAGCAAAGTAAAAACTTGTCTGACTTAAACTATGATCTTAGTAACATGGTGAGTAATAACAGCTGCACCGCAAGCTTTCAGTGTAAAGTACTTGAAGTGGGCGCCCGCGCATGCGGCGGACCGAGTAAGTATGCTGTTTATTCAACGCTGAACACATCTCAAGAAGAAGCAGAACAGCTTGCTCAACAAATAACAAAACAAGAAAAAATACAAAATAAAGCACAAGGCTTAACCGATTGTTCTCCTGTACTTGAAGTGCAATCGCTGTGTATTAATCACCAATGCCAGTCGTTTGATATAAAATAAAAACGGTCGCGTATAATTTAATCTCAGCGTTAACTTAAATACGGAATTAACGCTGAAATTACAACCACCAGCACCACGCAAATACCCGCTTTTATAATGTATTTCATGGGCATTGTTTTAAGCACCCAATATGCATAAATAAAACGTACAAAATAACTCGCCGCAGTACCAAACAACGCAAAAATAAGTAGATAAGCAATTAGAGTAATATTCATAATAATCTAGTGCAACTACTTAGTTTTTTTAGTGTGAGCAATTAGTAAGTCAGCTACTTGTTGTTTTACGGCTCGCTTATCATCACTTGGGACATCAAAGCGACTGGCTAGTTGCGCAATCTCATCATCATTTAAATTAAACGATAAACGTTGACGCGTTTTTTTAGATTTTACATCTAAGCCAAGTATTTTACGGATCATATCTGACGGCGTTAACTCTTGGTCAATAGCTTGCTTTTTTATCAGCTTTTGAACTTCGCTGCTTAGATCAAATGCCATTTGTGTGGCACGTACAGCTTGTTCCTGACGCAACCACTTGTCTTTAGCATCACTCACTTAGCATCTCCAGGAAACAAGTCTACAATGTCTGACATTGGACGCATGAGCGTTAGCGATACTTCGGTTTCGCCGCCATCCCAAATTTCGATATTTAAACCAAAGCCTTCATTATCTGATGCTAAACAAATCATTTCACATGGCTCACCACCTTCTTGCTCATAGCGAGGCAATGTTTGGTTGCGGTAATCTTTATTATGGAAATAACACACATAAGGCGACTCGCTTTGTTGATAACTTTTAGCTAAAAACTGCATAAAGCGCTCTGGTGTATTTTGCACTGTAATGTGGGTTAACGACTCTTCATCAAAAATACGCGCAAACTCATCAAGGCCAAATATCTCTTCAACTTCGTTTCGCTGAATTTTAATAGAAAAGTTAGCCCACTGCTCGCCGTCATCTTGCTCAATTTGTAAAAATACAACTTGGCCGCTATTTGTCTCAAGTACAAATTCAGTATCGCTGCTGTGCTGATATTGGTAAGTCTGAATATCAGTAACACGTAGCGTTTCACCTTTTAACCATGCCGGATAAGCAAATGAGTCGATAACGCTAAACATGTCGCCTTTTTTAAGCTCGCTCGGATGATTAAGCTGACGCTCTGGCTCTTTTTTAGATTTGAAAAAATTAAACATAGGAGGGCTGCCTTCTAAGCAAAAAAGGTAACTGAGCAAAACTCGGTTACCTTTTTAAAGTATAAACGTAATGGTTAGCTATTTTGCTTCGCTTTGATGCGAGCTAAAATATCAGCACTTTTTGGACTTGTGTCGCCAATGCCTGCTTCAGCCATTTTTGCTTTTAAGTCATCGCCATTTACGTCTGACTCAAGTTGCTTTGCAGCACCTAGCTGGTCGCTACGATCTTGTTGACGCTGTTTAATGCGTTCAAGCGATTGACGAGCCGATGTCATAGACGAGCTGTTTGTATTAAGCGTGCTGTTAACAGCCATTGTTGCTTGCTGTACGCTTTCAGTGGTTTTAACCATTGTAAGCTGGCGCTGATTCTCTTTAATCGATTTTTCAGCATCTTTAACTTGCTGCTTAAGCGCAACAATATGGTTACTAAAGCCAGATAATACTTGCTCGTTTTCGGCTTTTTCAGCTTCAAAGTCACCAATTTTTTCTGCAATCTCTAATGCTAACGCTTCGTTGCCCTTTTCAAGAGCTTGGCCTGCATACGCTTCGTGTTCAGCGATTGATGCATCTACAGCGCTAATTTTACGCTTAGTTTGCATTTCTTTGGCCATTACTTCTGTAAGGCTTTTTTTAGCGCGGTGAAGTGCATTTTGCGCGTCTGCAATTTCTTGCTCAAAAATACGGATGCCATTTTTGTCTACAATTGCTTCGCCTGCTTCACGAGCGCCGCCACGTACTGCTGTAAATAATTTTTTTAAAATACTCATAATCTTAACTCCACTAACTGGCTATTAATCGTTTAAATACAAGGTCACGGCTTCTAGTGCATCGATAGCGTTATCGGCTAATGTCACTAGTTCGTGGGTAACGTCATCTAATGATGAATTTACCGACAGTGCACCAAAAATCGCGTATTTGTTATCGATTTTAGCAAATGCACTCAGTGGAATTGGCACGTTTAAACGTAGTAATGTTTCGTTTAACTCGTTGCGTAATTCACTCTTAACTTCATCTTCGTCAAACAAGTAGCTAATACATAACAACTGCTCTTGCGTTTGTGTAACAAAAATTGGAAGTTCATCATTTCCATCAACAATGACTTGTAAAACATCTTGCTCGCCTGGGTTGGCAATCAAGAAAGACTCAAAGTTAGCGCCTTCAGTTTCAAAAGAAGCTAATTTTATTGAAAGTTCATTTAATTCCATGTCTCTGCCTTTTGTCGTTTGACATATTATGTCTGAGTTAAGATTCTCATGGTCGACATATTATGTCAACCATGTTTTGTTAGTTTTTATACAATTCGCTTTCTATTTGCCATGCAGTTCGGTAGTAATCATAAAGCTGACCAGATCCTAACCTATTGACCTCAATACTTTTAACTTGTTCAAAGTAGTGGTTAGGAAATACAAAACTTGCCAATAAATATTCTTTACTAATCCATCTTGATGGCACAGGCATAGCCGTCGCATCATTAATACGGCCACTAGCCGACTGCCCCATTTTAGTGGCTATAGTCCAGCCCCACTGCCCAAACGAAGGTATGTTTTGCTGATACTGCTCAACATACTCAAACCCTGCGGCTTTAACTGTTTTAGCAATGCTTAAAAACGCTTTTTTAGCATGATAAGGTGAAGTTGATTGAACCGCCATTGCGCCATCGGGTGCTAATAACTGACGTACATGATTATAAAAGTAGTCACTGTACATTTTATTTAGATCAGGGTGATTTGGGTCCGGTAAATCAATTAAGATAGTGTCGAACTGCTTAGATTGATCAAGCAGCTTTTCAACTTCTAAAAATGCATCACCCACAATTATGTTGGCTCGCGAGTCTTGCATCGATTTATTGTTTAGCTGTAGTAATCGCTTATTGATGTGCTCTGGCGGGGTAAAGTCACCGTCTTTATGACCAAATAAATTGAGAAGCTGCGCGTCTAAATCTATTAGCGTTACTTCACTCACAGGCCATTTTAAAACATCCCTAAGTGCAAGCCCGTCACCACCACCAATTATTAATACACGGTCGTGCCTGTTAGAGGCAAGCATTGCAGGGTAAACCAGCATTGAATGATATATTTGTTCATCAATACTTGAGAACTGTAAACGCCCATTTAAATACAAATCGGTGATTGGCTGAGGTTGGTTTTTGCTTAATCTTTCGGTTAAAACTACGTGCTGGTATTTGGTTGCTTGCGAATAAATTACTTTATCTTTGTATAAAACATTACTTAGATTGTTCATCCAGCTACTGCCAAATACTAAAATAAAGACAAACAATGCCAGCAGTGCTATATGGCAAACTAAAAGTGCCTTAGCAAAGCGCACATGGGCATGGTAACGCCATAAAAAAGCGAGTCCTGCGATGATATTAAATAACGCCGTCCACGCCGCAGCTTGCATTATAGGCATTGAGAGCATGATACTTACCCAAATGGCGGCACCAATACCAGCACCAATATAATCGGCACCATAAATAGTCCCTGCGTTGTTTTCTAAAAAACGACCATAAACATGCTGACGAATACGCGCTATAAGCGGTATTTCCATACCAATAAATAAGCCCAGTATTAAACCAAAAACATAAGGTAGAAAACGTGACCACTCTTGTAGCTTTTGAAATACGTAACCATTAAGTACAACATCTGGGGGTAAATTAAAAATGCTCGAAAATAAATGAGGAAGAGAATAACTTACAGCTATTACACCCGCTATCGCTAAAATGCAGCCCATGCCAACCAAAGCAATAATGCTTTCTAGCCAAGCAAAAGCGGTAAATGCATCTTTAAACCAACGCGCTAAAAAAGCGCCTAAGCCCATTGCTACAATCATAGTACCGATCATAGCGTAAATAGCACTTTCTACTGAGCCAAGTACACGGCCCGCATAATGAGACAGTAAGTATTCATAAATAAGGCCGCACCCAGCAAGCACGGCCATAACAGTAATTAGTAATATATCGTGCCCAAGTAAGCGAGACTTACTTGGGGGAGTGTTGGTTGATGACACTGATTATGCGCCTAGTAAGGTTGCCATAGTGATACCTACAGCAAATGATACTGCTGCAGAAATAGCTGCTACACCTACATTTTTTTGACGATTAACTTCATCTGAAATATCGCAACCAGATAAAATTATTTTAATTGTCACTAAGTGCAAAATAATAAATGCGACAAGGCTCACAACAGCGCTAATAGCCCAGTATAGTAAACTCGCATTAATGTTATCAGCAGCGTATGGCGCAACACCCGTTGCAGCTGTAATAGCTAATGCACTACCTATTAAAAATCCAGCGTAACGAATACCCACAGCTAAGTTACCATCAACAATTGCTTGTTGTAGGCAGTCGCCACTTTTGTTTGTACGCTTAAATAACTGCACTCGGTACTGGCTAACAAGTAGTAATACAACACTACCTATAATAAAGGCAGCAATTACAATTGGAAGACCATGCCAGCCATCAGTAGCCACCCATAAAAGTGCTGAGCGAATAACTATTGCAACGCTAACAACATGACCAAAATCAATTATTGAAGCTGTAACGTTACCTTTAACTATTTCGTCGTGCAGGCTTACTTTACGAAGCGCTACTTTATCTTGAAAAAAGTGACCTAACTTAATAAGTACAATTGCTAATGCGCCGTAAGCTAACATTTGCAGTGCTTCTTGCTGCAGTGTTGCAGCAAAAGCACCACTACTTACACCTGTTAATACAATCGCCAGTGCCACTAAACCAGCGGCAAAGCTAATACCAAAAGCAAAGTTATCACGCTCTGTTATTTCATCATTTGCGTGTAAGTTTGAAACCCAGCCTTTTATATATTTTAGGCTTACAAATAATAAAACAATAATTGCAAAATCAATCGCCAATGCTTGTAGCGACCACATAGTTATTCCATTAAATTCATACATATTATTCTAACTCCAACTTTATTCTTTTACTTACCACGGCTCACGCCACGAGAGGTTCTGCTACCGCTATCACGCACCGATCCTGAGCTATTGCTATAACTGCTAGAACGTGAGTAACTACTGCGGCTTTTTGGTGGCGTATAACTACTACGGCTTAAACCGGATGCACCTGTTTTTTTACTCGCATAAGGGCTTGTAAACTGCTTACCTTGGCGTTGGTATGTTTGGCGCGTGCGTGTTTCTAGCGCGCTTTGGGTTTTAATTTGTTTAGGGCTTGAATAACGCGAACGGCCATAGTCATTGTAATAACTATACTTTCGGCGCTTGCTCCAACTACCATATTCAACACGGTCAAATACATCGCCTAAAATACGGTACATGCCGTACCATTGCCAAAAGCTAATACCATTACTATTTGTTTGCCAGTTACCATAGTTAGGGTTACCTACCATTTGGTTACCAACACCCTCACCTTCAGCTTGCTTACTAATTGCGCCTACACGCGCTAAAGTGCCTTTGGACATATCAGCTAGCATATTAATAGGATCGGTTAACGCATCAGAAAATAGCGTAGGTTTAGACGCATCACGCAACAAATCAATACTATGCAACGTATCTTCGTAAGGAGGAATTAAGTAAGTTCCTTTAATATCTTTAAGTCGCTGTGTTAAACCACTATAAAGTGCGCCTTGGCGCGTTGCATCAAGGGTAATTACATCAACAACTTTTGTAAGCTCTGGCTGTTGTTTTTTAAGGAGCTCGCCATATTCTTTAACTAATACAGCATTGCGCACACTCCCATTATCAAGCGCAGTACCAAGCTGTGACAGCTCTGTATCTGCTTTTTTAATAGACTCTTGAATTGTTTGTTGCAGCTGCTCTTCTTTAGATTGACAACCCATAAGCACTGCGAACAAACAAAACAGGCTTATAAGTTTCCAAGCTTTAATATTCGACATTCATGTCACCTGATTTACTAAATTAACTAAGGTAGTTTTACACAGGTCACTTATTAAACCAAGAATGAAATTGCAACAAAGTAAGTCAGTACAAAATTAAATAAACAGCTATATTTAGTATATGAATTTAAAAGCATTCTCAATGTTAGGCTTTTAGTGCTTCAAAGGGCGTAGTCAGTAACTTTTTTGTAATTATGGATTGCCTGATTACACAATAATAACTAAAACATAATTAAATGATGGTTAAGGGTTAGATTTGATGCTTCATAGTATTCGATATAAATTTATTATAATAACAACGGTTTTAATTATATTTAGCGCAAATTTAGTTTTTTTCCTCGCAATTAATGAACACGAAGATTTATATCGCCAATCTGTTAAACAAAACTTAGATGCAATGTCTTCAAATATTTCAGATAGATTATTACGTGTTATGTCTGAGCAAGTTGATTTGTTCTCTATAACCACCGAATTGCTCGGTTTTGATCGATATGAACACATTAAGTTTGTTAATGTATTTGACGCTGACTGGCAATTAATCCAATCGTATGTCCACCCTAACTATTTAGAACTTGAGAGCTTTAAGCCTGAACTTATAAGTATTCAACCAAAAGATTTACCTTATGCGGTTACAATAACCAATGAAGGGCTAGTGGCCTTAAAGGCAATTGGGGAGGAGCAGTTTCCTATTGGATATTTGCTCATTGTGCAAGACTTTAAAAAGCCATTGAATGAAAGTAAAATTAGCCTTTTTTATAGTGCAGCTCCATTTGTTGTTTTAATTATTGCACTCACCATTATTATTTCATTTTGGATATATCAGCGTTTATTAAGCCCACTTTTAGCGCTCTCGAAGTTCACACAGAAAGTTGAAAAATCAACAAATTATAAGCTTCAATACCAAGTCACTGGTCATGATGAAGTATCTCAACTTGGTAACGACATTAATGCATTACTACAAACAATTGACTCCCAAGTTCAAACCAATCATAAACACACCGCACAACTTTTAGTACAAACGCATTCAATGGAGCGCCTCGCCAACTACGATATATTGACAGGTTTACCTAATCGCATGTTTTTTATGGACCTACTCAAACTCGAACTAGCTAGTAGTAAAAGTAACGACCGAGACGTTGCGATTATGTTCTTTGATGTTGATAGTTTTAAAGGCGTTAACGACACCCTAGGCCATGAAACCGGAGATATGCTTTTACAAGCTGTGGCTAAAAAAGTGAAAAGTTATCTGCGTAGTAACGACATAATTGCACGCTTAGGCGGTGATGAGTTTTTAATTATGCTACCTAATATCACTGAGCAATCTATTGTTATAGATATTGCCGAAAGTATCATTGAGGGTATGAAAGAGCCATTCACTATAAATGAGTGGGACGTACCAGCGGGAATTAGTATTGGTATTGCGAGTGCCAAAGAAGCTGAATTTGATATAAATACATTTATCAGTAATGCCGATATTGCAATGTACACATCAAAAGAAAAAGGCAAAGGCGCATATACAATATTCCACCATAAAATGCTTGAAGATAACAAACGAAAAGTGCAAGTCGCTAACTTAATATCTCACGCAATAGCGCAAAATGAATTTGAGTTATTTTATCAGCTTAAAATGTCGAATACAGGCGAAGCTCAAGGCTTAGAAGCCTTAATAAGATGGCAAAGCAAAGAGCTAGGCTTTGTTTCTCCTGGTGAGTTTATACCTATAGCGGAACAAGCAGGTAAAATAAAAGCGATTACTCAATGGGTGATCACACAAGTATTTAAAGATATGCAAATGCTAAAACAACTTATGGGGAATAATGTACTCGTCTCCATGAATCTTTCAAGCCATGACTTAAAAGATCATAACTTCATTCATACTGTAAAAAGTAAACTACTTGAACATAGCGTCGATATTTCAAATATTCAGTTTGAAATAACAGAATCTAGCTATTTAGAAAATTTTGAAAACGCGAATCAATTTTTTAATCAAGTTAAAGTTATGGGAGGCTCAATTGCATTAGATGACTTTGGCACAGGTTACTCTTCATTGAGTTACCTTACTAAAATTGAAATTGATACATTAAAAATAGATCGAATGTTTGTAAATCAATATGCAAGCTCAGCAAAAGACACTGCAGTATTACAAGCAATACTCGATTTAGGCCAACGCCTTGGTTTAAAAATATGTAGCGAAGGAATTGAAACAACCGACCAAGCTAACTACCTAGTATCAAATGGTAGTGATGAAATGCAGGGCTATTACTTTGCAAAACCAGTGTGCATTGCACAACTACCACACGCAATTGAACGAGCGAAAATATTATTTAAAGAACTAACAATAACTTCAAAATAACTCAGTGCAATTGATTTTTTACTAAGCAAACGGCTTACTTTTAATTTAGTGCAATTATGGTGAGCTCTTTAGGTATAGTAATTCCTGCTGGAAGGTAAGCTACTGAGTCTTCAACGGTTAGTAAGTACTCTATAACCTCTTCTGTAGACTCAAATTCAACAGGGGGCTTGCTGCGCCCCGTGAATCGCATTTGGGCCCAATAAGCTTGTATTCTAGATTCAGTAAGACCTACCATCCTAGTGTTAAAATTTATTCTAAGCGGATTGCCGACAAATAGGTTAACTGCTTTAAATTGTCTGCTCATAGCTCCGCCCATATAAATATGGCGAATTTGTTGCTTACTAAAAGATAAGTTTTTATCTGTGGTATTTACTACAATAATGACATTCGAGGGGTTTGTATTTTCTGCATAAACTGAAATGCTAAAACCAAATAGGCTACTAGCGACTACAAAGAGCATCATTATTTTTTTAATGTTATTAATAGGTTTAAAAAATATCATTAAAACACCCAATCCAAACCAATAAGATAAAGATTAGTTTTTTTATCAAAATCAGAGTCATCAGGAGTAACGAAAAACGAGTCTTTTACATCGTCGCCTTCTAGGGTTGAAAACTCAGCTTTTAAGGCAAGGTTTGGCAACACATCCCAGCGTACACCAACCGTCCAACTCTTAATTGAATCAGGCGTAGATTCATCAAAAATACGATTGTACCCATATGCAAGTTGATCTAAGTCGCTATTAATACCTAACGGAATTTCATTTTCAGCAGAACGAGTTTCTACGTCGCTATCTGCAAATGTTAAGTGGTAAGTAAAAGGAGCATGATTAACGCCGGCAGTTAAATAATAGCTTTGAATTATAGGCACTATCCCTAAATCAGTTTTAATGCGGACCCATTCACCTCTAAAAAAATAATCTAAATTGTCGTAAATTACGCCAAATTGGTCTGCATGTGCTCTACCTTTTGTTTTTACCGAGCTGGCGCTTTTTGTAAAATTAAGGCTATTAAGCACATTTTCTAGCTGTCTTATCTCATCAATATCAAGCTTGATATTCCCATTATAACGGGAAACTCTAAATTCTAAGTTTTCAATATTAATCTTACCAATGAACCCTAAAAGGTTATCAACTTCAAAGCCCGTTCTTAAGGCGCCAATCCCTATATCACCCGACTCTTCACCATAGTAACCTTCAAAGCTCAAATCAAAGTTTTCTGCACCAAATTTATAAACAGCATCTATGCCATTAAATGTTTTAAATAAATAAGTATCGTAGACCTGTTGAGGTGGATTGATCCATGGGTACGCAAAACCAACATCCGAAAAGTCACTCATAGTAAAAAAAGGTGTGCGTAATTTTCCGAGTTTTATCTGAATATTGTCAGTTGGCCTATATGTTAAATATAACCACTCTAACCCTGAGTTATCAGAAGCTGTTGTGTTATTACTTCTTAGCAAAACTTGGGCTGTTGCAGACCACTTATCATCAAATTGATACTCGCCTTGGAATCCAATTAAACTAGATGGAGAAAATTTAATACTGTCTTCATATCCCTTAAATTCGACATTTTTTTCGTCTAAGTAACCACCAATAACTCGAGCATAACCAGAAAATTCTAACTCATTAGAAAAAGCTGAAAAATGAGTAAGCATAGTGGTAAAAAGTAAGCACCAAGATATTTTATATCGCATCAGAGAAAATTAAATCCTTTGTTGAATTATGCAAAGTACAATGAAGATTAATTATGCTAACAAGGAAATAATTCACCAGTTCGGATAATCAATTATTTAATTATTTTAAGTAGCGCTCTTTACCGCGACCTAGGATTAATGATTATAGTCAATGAACTACATGTTGGCACAATATATGTGCTCTATAAGAGTATTAAGTACCTAGGTAACACTGTTTTTACCTCAATCCCATTCAGTATTATTGTGATAGAGCTTAACTATATTTATATAGATACTTATCAACTAAGTAGGGGATCAAACTGATTCTTAATTTATCTCGTTCACCAAGATTGAGTACTTAATATAAGTGTTTGGTAGGATGTAAATTAGCTAAATTATAATGCGATATGTGAGTAATTCACCACATTTCACTTTTCTGCAGACGTAAAAAAGCCCGACTATTTCTAGTCGGGCTTTCTACAATTTGAAGCCTGGTAATGTCCTACTTTCACATAGCAAATGCTACACTATCATCGGCGCTGTTTCGTTTCACTACTGAGTTCGGCATGGAATCAGGTGGGTCCAAAACGCTATTGTCACCAAGCAAATTTGGGCGTTAATTCGTATTTCTACGCACTAACTGAATTTGGAAAATATCTGATAATATTTTTTAAGTCTTTCTAAGTAATTTCTACTTTAGTTATATTAACTTCTGTCTAAACTGTCGCATAAAACGCGTTTGGCGTTGTATGGTTAAGCCTCACGGGTAATTAGTACAAGTTAGCTTAATGGCTC
>NZ_JADYWM010000017.1:0-97806 GCF_015864815.1 Pseudoalteromonas sp. NZS100 | reverse complement strand
GAGCTGGATTCGAACCAGCGAAGGCTGAGCCGTCAGATTTACAGTCTGATCCCTTTGGCCGCTCGGGAACCCCTCCAATGCAACGGCGCTGATAATAGCAAATTGCGTATTTAAGTAAAGAAAAAAGCTAAAGAAAATTGAAATAAAGCCGATAAATATCTATCAGTTACCACAATCGACTAAAGACTATGCAAATAGATGATTTGTTAATCACAGAGAGTCAGTTAAACAGTAGGCTCAATAATAGTGTGCATGAAAATCGCCGTGGCGAATTTTCTCTACTATTAGCGATGCTGTCACATGACGCACTCGACTTTAGCCAATTTCATTTACCAAAAACTGAAATAGATAATTTAGTTATAGAAGAAGAGGCATTAAGAAAGCAATTTGGCGCAGGTCCAAAGCAACTTTTAGCCCCTGATGAATACAATATGTTGGTTGGACAGTTTAATGCATCATTAATATCTCAAGAAGGGGAGCGCTGTGGTATGACAAGTATTAAGTTAAGGCAATGCTTAAGCCCTGAACCACTTGCGATTAGAAATGATGATAAGCATATTCCACTTAATATAATAGATAACTGTGAGCTTGCTGTCAGAAGAAGAATTAAAAGCGAACAAACACAACTTGCTAATCCTCCTATAGATGCAGCTGCTTTTTACGACAGCCTTAATAATGATGCAATACATCAACCACTTCAGCTTATTGCGGTGTGATATATGATTGTAATAATCATCAGTTAATATATGCTTTATAACGGGTCTGCTTTATATATTTGCTAATAATTGATTTAATGAAAAAAAAGCATCCAAAAATTAAATGCAATTGCTATAATGGCGTCAAATGGTATGACATGAAATGCCATTATCATTAAACCAAGGTAATTAGGAACGTAATGAAGAAAACATTCACGCTAAATCACGAGAAAATCAAATACCCTCGTATGGTTGATGCTGCAAAGCACGAAGTGAAAAAATATTTGAAAAGAGAGCGTAATAAAACGCTACCTGAAGATGCTGACTATTGGGCATTTGACTGTAAGTTTGGTAACACAGCTGAAGATGCGCAAGTTGTGCACGTTGCTGAATTAAGTAACCAAATTGGCGAAATTGAAAAGCAAGGTTTGACCTCTTTCTACGTAGAGATTTTAGCTCGACCTGCTCAACGTCAGCAATTAGATTTAGATGATGACGAATAATACTTAACTAAATTAAGTATTCAAAGTTATAAAATGAGTCCAAGTGGCTCATTTTTTGTTTTTATGCAGTAAAGATTTACTAAAAAGTATTTTTATTAGTAACCAATAAGTAGAACCCCTCTTAATTAACATTTGCATAACAAAATGTGATGCTATAGGCTGTTTTTAATTAAAAAAACAAAACATTTTTACTATGCCAATAAATTACTCTGACCATCAATTAAAACTAAGTTTAAAGAATTCTAAAGTACTTATAGTTGACGATCAGTTATTAAGCTTAATCGTATTGAAAAAAATATTATCTGAGCATTTTAATGTGACAACAGCTGGAAGTGGTGAAGAAGCAATTGAAATTTGTAATGTAAATGTACCCGATATAGTCCTACTCGATATTAGTATGGGTGGAATGAGTGGTATTGATACATGTTTAAAATTAAAAAATAATACTGAAACACAGGATATCCCAGTTATTTTTGTTACATCCTTTGAAAACGAAGAAGAAGAGTGTTGGGAAGCCGGAGCTGTTGATTTTATTAAAAAGCCGATTATAAAAGAAACACTATTTAGAAGGGTTCGTGCCCATATAACGTTAAAATTACAACACGACTTACTCAATCAAAAAGTATTTTTAGATGATTTAACTAAAGTATTCAATCGCCGTTATTTTGATGCACATTTTTCTAAAATGGAACGAAGCGCCTTACGAGAAAAAGTTGACTATGCATTATTACTCATCGATATAGATTACTTTAAGCAATACAATGATATCTATGGTCATGTGCAGGGGGATACGGTGTTAAACCTAGTAGCACAAACTATTACTAATAGTTTGCAAAGGCCAACCGATTTTGTTGCGCGTTATGGCGGCGAAGAGTTTGTAGTTGTTCTACCGCATACAAGCACTGAAGGTGCAATTTGTGTTGCTGATAAAATTAAACAGAATGTTGCCGATTTAGGAATATTACACAAATATTCAGAATATGATTTTGTGACTATTAGTATTGGCGGTGCAACCCTACAACCATACGTAAATAACAAAAACACGTTGCAGATCGCAGATGAAAAAATGTATGAGTCTAAAATGCAAGGGCGTAACAAAGTGTGTTTTTAAGTTTAGTTAGCTAATAAATCACTCTGCCACTTAAAAACACCTTTTAGGTAATAAATATTAAATAAGATTATTGATTACATGCTATGACATTTTTTGTACTTTTTATTGCTACCGCATGGGCAGTCATCATTTCTGCCTACTTTAATATCTTCAACAGGATATATAGTGCCATCTAAATAACGCCATTGAGTGTTTTCTTTAATAAACAGCGACTTTTCGTGAAGCTCACAAAATAAGTTTTGATAAAAATATTGGGCTTTAAATTCTACCGTTCCAGTATCGCCATCATGGCTTGAGTCAATTAAATCAAGATTTATAAATCGACAGCTGTTAGCAAAATCATTGATTTCTTTAACCGGATTCTCAGCTTGTTTTTCTTTTGCGTAGGTTTGATAAACATATTTTGCATTTTTAATAACATAAGCGCTGAATCGTGAGCGCATAAGTTGTTCAGGAGTGTCAGCTTGCTTAACAGATAAGTGAAGCGGCTCGCAGCAATCGGCATAATTGTGCCCACTGCTGCAAAAACATAATGTGGTATTGAGTGAAGTCATAATAATAATACAAAGTCTAAAACATTAGTTTAACAAGCTTATTGAGCGAGTGGTATCTCTGTTGTTTGAGCGTTTTTAGTAAAACAATATAGTTTTGTATTCGTT
Organism: Pseudoalteromonas sp. NZS100; assembly: GCF_015864815.1. NCBI lineage: Bacteria > Pseudomonadati > Pseudomonadota > Gammaproteobacteria > Alteromonadales > Pseudoalteromonadaceae > Pseudoalteromonas > Pseudoalteromonas sp. NZS100. The sequence continues at coordinate 94,838 of NZ_JADYWM010000017.1, read as the reverse complement.
TTACTCAAATCGAACGATAGATTTGTAAGTAGTTGGTTATTAACTATATCGGTCCAGGTAATTACCGCTGCAAAGTTTCCATTATGTAACGCAGAATTTAATACATACTCTAGATTTACTAGGTGCTTCTGTCTAATTACAAGTAATTTACTTGTATCAATAGAGCATGAGTCAAGTAAAGCTTTGCTAGGTACATGATCTGGTGCAATTAATAACGTCCATGCATTAGAGCTATTATACTGGTGTAATACTTTTAAAAGCTCAAAGGTCGCTGAAATTTCATCTTCAATTTGGATCAAATTTACGCAATCGCTTTGCTCGTCTTGTTGGTAACTTTTAACTGTTCTTACGGTAATAGGCTGTAACATAATTTCACTCACTGGGTTTTTATACAGTATTCATATACAGTAGTTTATACAGTGCTTTCGTGCAAGCATTTTATGCTATTTATTTGTACAGTTATTCAGCTTTTGATCATTGTTTTTTGTTTTTAAATCTATAATTCTTTATTAATCAACTTGTTATAGGCTTGTTTTTGAGGGGGTATTTTTAAAATAAATTTTTGAGTCATGTTTTCATTTGTGGGTTTTATACTGTGTAGGAGTATCTTTGTAACTATATACAGTATTTTTCAAAACTGTATACAGTACTTATAACTTAGTTAGTTTATGTGTTTTCACTGGTGCGAGGGATCATATGAGAAAACTGGAGTTGGTGGATTTGTTCGTACAAACTTGCTGCATAACATTGAGCATCTTTAAATCGCTTAGTTTCGATATGTTTGCGTATATCTGTAACCGCTGCAGTGGCAGGTGCGTACCCTTGGCTACTCGCTAAGCTCAACCACGCTACAGCATGAAATACACTTTGTGGCACGCCTTCACCTTTTACAAAAAATAAACCTAAATAAAACTGTGCTCTATGGTTTCCTGCCATTGCAGCAAGGCGCATCCATTTTGCAGCCAATGGAGCTTGATTATTTTTTAAATAATATAGGGCTTTATTAATAGTACTTTGCTCATCTTTTTTATTATCAATGGGCGCGGGGCTGCTTTCTGGTTGAGTAACAAAACCTAAAATGTTGTCTAGCTGTTGCTCTAAGTCTTGCTCACAAGGTGTTGTTTTAAGCATATTGGTTCATTTATTATTTTAACTACTTTAACAGTTTAGTATATAGCAAGGTAAAATGTCCTGTAAAAGATAATTTTTATGTTAAAATCTCGCCACTTTTTACTATCACAAGTTTATTATGTTTGAAGCCTTATTTAAACTCAGCGAAAATAACTCAACAGTTAAACGCGAATGCGTTGCTGGCCTAACGACCTTTATCACTATGGTATACATTGTATTTGTAAACCCGGCTATGCTTGCTGAGGCAGGGATGGACCAAGGGGCTGCATTTGTAGCTACCTGTATAGCAGCTGCGATAGGCTGTTTTATAATGGGTTTATGGGCTAATTATCCATTAGCATTAGCGCCTGGCATGGGACTAAATGCTTTTTTTACGTATGGCGTCGTATTAGGAATGGGTTATACCTGGCAAGCCGCATTAGGGGCTGTTTTTATGTCGGGTTGTATATTTTTATTTTTAAGTTTATTTAAAGTCAGAGAATGGATTATTAATGCCATACCTCTGGTGCTCAAGCGAGCTATCGCAACAGGTATTGGTGCTTTTTTAGCCTTAATTGCCCTTAAAAATGCAGGCATTATTGTCTCAAGCCCAGCAACACTAGTGCAATTGGGCGACATTACTTCCCCAGGCCCATTATTAGCTATATTAAGCTTTTTTGTAATTGCAGCGCTTTTATACCGCGATTTTAAAAGCGGTGTACTTATTAGTATTTTATTAGTGACAGGTATTGCACTAAGTTTAGGGCTTGTTGAATATCACGGTGTTATGGCTATGCCACCATCAATAATGCCTACTTTTATGCAACTAGATTTTGCCGCCGCTTTTGATATATCAATGATGAGTGTTATTTTTGCATTCTTGTTTGTCGATCTTTTTGATACTTCGGGTACATTAGTTGCGGTCACTCAAAAAGCTGGTTTAGCTGATGAAAAAGGTAACATGCCTCGTTTAGGACGCGCACTAAGTGCTGACAGCTCTGCAACAATTGCAGGTGCGATGCTAGGCACGTCTACGACTACATCGTATATAGAATCGGTTGCTGGTGTTTCTGTTGGCGGACGTACTGGCTTAACGGCTGTCGTTGTAGGTATTTGCTTTTTACTAATGATGTTTTTTGCACCGCTTGCACAAATGGTACCGGCTTATGCTACGGCAGGTGCTATTTTATATGTCGCTGTACTGATGCTACAAAATTTAAAGTTTGTAAATTGGGATGATATGACCGATGCAATTCCTGTTACTGTGGTATTACTAATGACACCATTAACGTTTTCTATTGCGCACGGTATTGCACTTGGCTTTATATCTTATACAGCGGTAAAAGTATTGTGTGGTAAGCAAGATCAAATCAGTATTAGTGTTTGGATATTAACAGCCTTGTTTGTTTTCAAGTTTGCATTTTTGTCTTAATAGCTAACAAAAAACACAAAAAAGCCTGCACAAATTAAAATTTGTGCAGGCTTTTTTAATACTTATTTTTAGTATAAAAACGCTACCATTTCTTTTTAGGAGCAAACAATATATCTAAGTCGTCTTGCTCTTCTTCTGTTTTCTTTTTAAGTGCGCTTGCATTAGAAGCTCTTAGTTCAACACTAATTGCTTCTAAGTAACCTTCAACTTCTTGGCGTTTTGTTGTTACATATTCATCGGTGTATGTAACTGCATTGAGCGTTGCCTGTGCTTTTTCAAAATACTGCCTTGCAGAGCCAACCATACTTGCTGAGCGGGCAGATAAGCCACGCTTTATTTGGCTTTCGATATTGATACGTAGTTGTAGTTTTTCAAGACGTTTATCTTCTAAAACAAAAATTTGGCTGTCAATACGACCTTTACTGTGTTCAGAGCGTAAAATTGAGCGTAATTTTTTAATGCCCTGAATTAGGCCTACTAGTTGCTTGTCATTACTCGGTAGCGTTAAAGCTTCACTGCTATTATCTTTAACTGGATTAGATAAGTGCGTTTTCGCTTCACTTAAGCGGCTTTTAAGTGCTTTAGATGTTTGCGAGTTATTAACCATTGTATTTAAAGCTTCGTAAATACGGCGTTGTAACGTACGAATTAGATTCTCAGACAGGGGTATGTTAGCACTATTCATTAGCGCTTCTTCTGTTTCTTCTATTATAGCTTTTTGTTTGGTAAGCTCTTTGCGGCGTTCTGCCTCTTGTTTTTCTTTGTGTTGTTGTACAGCACTTACCCAAAGTGCAATCACAATCAATGCAACTATAAGCACTATTATAATAGAAACGATCATGGTGTAATTCTCGGATATATAACCTAATTATTTAATCTTACATTAAATATACGTTAACAGGGTAGCTTTGCGCCGATTAACTTAAAAAATATACCAAAAAATTGATAGGTTGAGCTCTTTATAAACCGTAGTCAGCCTAAGGGCTTATAAACTAAAGCTGAATAAACATCGCTACCTCAAGCATATTTATTATGCTAGCCTTGAGCTCTAATCAGATAATTGCACACCTAAAGACCTAAAGTGATATTTTACGCAAATAACACTTGGTTTTAAGCGGTATTGCCTTTATAAATAATATGAATAATAACGTTAAAATTTGCAGCCATGAAATTACAACAACTCAGATACATCGTAGAAGTACAAAATCATAAATTAAATGTTTCAGCGACTGCTGAGAGTTTATTTACCTCGCAGCCAGGAATTTCTAAACAAGTACGCATGTTAGAAGATGAGTTGGGTGTACAAATTTTTGGTCGCAGTGGTAAACATTTAACGCATGTAACCGGTGCTGGCGAAGATATAATTAATATTTCTCGTGAAATACTCTCCAAAGTAGAAGGTATTAAAGCCGTTGCTAATGAGCATACGCTACCTGATCAAGGTAAGTTAAATATTGCCACAACACATACCCAAGCCCGTTATGCTTTGCCTAACGTTATTCAAGGGTTTATGAAAAAATACCCTGCGGTATCGCTTCATATGCACCAAGGTACTCCACAGCAAATATCGGATGCTGCAGCACGCGGTGATGCCGACTTTGCTATTGCAACAGAAGCACTGCATTTGTATTCAGATTTAGTTATGTTGCCTTGTTATCATTGGAATCGCAGTATTGTTGTTGCTAAAGACCATCCGCTCGCTAAAAAGGCAAATAGTTTAACTGTTGCTGACATTGCCCAATATCCACTCATAACATATGTATTTGGTTTTACGGGCCGCTCAGAGTTAGATAAAGCATTTAGCGCACACGGACTTGAGCCACACATTGTATTTACTGCAACCGATGCTGATGTTATAAAAACATACGTACGACTGGGTTTAGGAGTTGGTGTTGTCGCTTCAATGGCGATAGATCAAGTGAGCGATACCGATTTAGTGTGTATTGATGCAAGCCACTTATTTGAAGCAAGCACGACCAAAATTGGTTTTAGAAAGGGCAGCTTTTTACGTACTTACATGTATGATTTTATTGAACGTTTTGCACCGCACTTAACTAAAGAGCGCGTAGAGCGAGCAAGCTTGTTACGTAACCAAGATGACGTAGATAAGTTATTTGCAGATATAGAGTTACCCGTTAAATAAGGTGATTGCATTGAACGAACAATAAAAAAGCTGCCTATTTTAAAATAGGCAGCTTTTTCTTCTTATAGCGAGCTGATTAACATTCGATAATATTAACTGCTAATCCACCGCGAGCGGTTTCTTTGTATTTGGTTTTCATGTCGTTGCCGGTTTCAAGCATGGTTTTAATCACTTTATCAAGTGATACCTTTTGCTCGCCACTGCCACGAATAGCTAAACGTGAGGCATTAATTGCTTTAATCGCGCCCATTGCATTACGTTCAATACACGGTACTTGTACTAAGCCACCAACAGGGTCGCACGTGAGGCCTAAATTATGTTCCATACCAATTTCTGCTGCGTTCTCTACTTGCACAACATTGCCACCAACAATTTCTGTTAATGCGCCTGCAGCCATAGAGCACGCAACGCCAACTTCACCTTGGCAACCTACTTCAGCACCCGATATAGAGGCATTCTTTTTATATAAAATACCAATAGCAGCAGCCGTTAATAAATAACGTGTGGCTATATCGCGGTCTACTTCTTTCACAAATGTGTGATAGTACATAAGCACAGCCGGTAAAATACCCGCAGCACCATTAGTTGGTGCGGTAACTACACGGCCACCTGCCGCATTTTCTTCGTTTACGGCAAGGGCAAATAAATCAACCCAGTCCATTGCACGAAGTGGGTCGTTACTGACCTCTATATTTAGTTTTAAATATAAGCTAGGCGCTCGGCGCTTTACTTTTAAGCCGCCAGGTAAAATACCTTCGGTACGCATACCACGGTCAATACAGGCCATCATTACTTTCCAGATATGAAACAGCGTGTCTTTTATTTCATCTTCAGTGCGTAGTGTTTTTTCGTTCTTCATCATTAAGCTTGAAACACTAAGCCCTGACTCTTTACACATCTCTAGTAGCTCTTTTGCGCTACTGAAAGGGAAAGGAGCTGGGTTTTCTTCTCTAATATCAAGGGCTGCTTGTTTTTCGTTTTCAAACTCTTCATCAGTGACAATAAAGCCACCGCCAATAGAGTAATATACTTTGCTGTAAACTTTTTCGCCGTTGTTTGAGGCGATAATTTCCATTGCATTAGAGTGCTTAGGCAGCGTTTTGCGACGATGAAAAACAATAGCGCCTTGTTTTGGAAACTTAGCTTTGTGTGTTTTGTTTAAATAAATAACCTGATCTTTTTCGATTGTCGCTAAAATGTCGTCGACTAAATCGGCATCTATAGTTTCAGGGTCATAACCGGCTAAACCAAGAATTACGGCTTTACCCGATCCATGGCCAACACCTGTTTGTCCCAAAGAGCCATAAAGCTCTACTTTAATATCGGTAACATTTGCTAATAATTGTTGTTCTTGTAGGTCATTAACAAATAAGCGTGATGCGCGCATTGGGCCAACGGTGTGTGATGACGAAGGGCCAATACCAATGCTAAACATATCAAATGCACTGATCATAATGTGTGTCTCTACTTTGTTTTATCAGCACGAAGCTGCTCTTTGAACGGTCGAGCATGATAACGTGGAATTGTGATTGTGTAACTACTAATAACGAAGATTTAAACTGGTAAGGCGAGTTGTTTTGTAAAGTTTTTTATAATGCTTGCAGTCGCACCCCAAAGTAAACCATGTGGCGTTTTAAAACCTTGCAAAATAACCGTTTTCCCAAATCGTTGAAAAGGTAAGGGTTGCCAATTAGCTTCGTTATTTAACTCAGTGACCGAGAGCAAAAAGCTCGCTTGTACTTCATTATAGTCATTTTCCCAGGTGGTGCCTTTATTAAGTAAACCCACATAGGGGCTAATACTAAAACCCGTTAATGTTGAATACTCAGGTAAGTGACCTAATACATTAACGTTGTTTTGGGCAATATTTAGCTCTTCTTTTAGTTCGCGAAGGGCTGTGGTGCGAAGGGTAATGTCGCTTACTTCAAACTTACCTCCGGGCAAACAAATCTCCCCAGGGTGATGGTGTAAATAAGTAGGGCGTTTACACAGTAAAATATGTGCATGGTTATCTATATCAATAATTGGCAGCATAACAGCGCTAGCACGTTTTTTACGCGTGTCTTTTAACTGGTTTGGCGCAGCTGTAGGGCTTAACAGAAACCGCGCCATAATGTGTTCACTATTCAAAACGACCTACTGTTTTAATAAAGGGAGGATTTTATTTACTTTATCGTAAGTTTCTTGATATTCCAATTCGACTTTAGAATCAGCGACTATTCCGCCACCAGCCCAGCAGTAAATTTGCGCTTTGTGGCATACCAAGGTACGAATAGTGATACTCGTATCCATATTTCCACATGCACTTAAGTAACCAATTGAACCACAGTAAATGCTGCGGCGATGTGGTTCTAGTTCTTCAATTATTTCCATCGCCCTAATTTTGGGCGCACCGGTGATTGAGCCTCCCGGAAAAGCCGCTTCTAGCTGATCGACCGCTGTTTTGCCTTCATCAAGTTCTGAGGTTACCGTGCTTACTAAATGATGCACTGCCGGAAAGCTTTCAATAGCAAAAAGGGAAGGGACGTGAACGCTGCCAGGTTTTGCCACTTTGCCTAAGTCGTTACGCAGTAAATCAACAATCATTACGTTTTCAGCGCGATCTTTAGCTGATGCTGCGAGTATTTGGGCTTGGCGTTGATCCTCCAGTGCATCCGCTTTTCGCGGCAGTGTGCCTTTAATAGGTTTGGTTTCTACAACGTTATTATTTACTGATATAAAGCGCTCAGGGGAAATTGATAAAATTGCCCCTTGAGGGTGATTTATAAAGCTCGAAAATGGCGCTTTATTTGCCTCACGCAGTTTAATATAAGCTGCCCAAGGGGAGCCTTCAAACTGAGCGTTAAAGCGCTGCGCTAAATTAATTTGGTAACAATCGCCACTTTTTAGATACTCCTCAATTTGGGCAAACTTTGCAGCGTATTCCGTTTCGCTCATATTTGATTGCCAGTCGCTGTTTAGGGCAAAGGACTGCGTATTAACTTGGGAGTTAGCGTGTGTATTTAAGTATTGCTCATAAAGCGCTAATCGATTGGTGTTTGGCTGCGATACATAAAACCAGCTTTGTTGCTGCTTGTCGTAAATAAGGGCATCTAAGTAAAGGCCAATAGCCATTTGGGGGAGATTAATATCTTCAATAGCACGAGTGGGGATGTTTTCAATTGTACGCCCTAAGTCGTAGCCAAAGTAGCCAAGCCAGCCGCCGTTAAAGGGTAAATCGTAATCGGCTTTTGTTTTAGCAAGATGCGAAAGCTCATTATTCATAATTTCAAAGCAGTTATCACTACTTTCTATATTATTTAAAAAGCTTTTATTATTTTTTACTTCAAGGGTACTTTGCGGCTCAATAGCAACAATGTCAAAACGGCTGTTTATATGATTACTATTTGCAGAATCTAATAGAATTGCATAGGGCAAATGTGAAAAATGCGCAAAAACGTCAATGCAGTTTTGTGTTATGCCTAATTTAATACAATTTTTTTTATTGTTTAGCATTTACTGCCCCTTTAAGAACTGGCTCGAAACGGGCTGGGAGGGTATCATAAGTCAAATTTTTTGGCAGCACTAAGCTGCAAAAAACAGTGCAAACCACCGTCACCGGTTTGATTTAGATTACGCGACAACGCGTAACGGTAACTTAAGGAACCACTATGAGTACAATTTGTCAGCAAGACTTTATTGATAGCATTGAAGATGCATTGCAATATATTTCGTTCTATCACCCACTTGATTTTGTTCAAGCACTCGAAAAAGCGTACAACAAAGAACAAAGTAAAGCGGCTAAAGACGCCATTGCACAAATTTTAATTAACTCACGCATGTCGGCTGAAGGCAAGCGTCCACTTTGCCAAGACACCGGTATTATTACCTGTTTTGTTAAAGTAGGTATGGATGTTAAGTGGGATAAAACAGATTTAACCGTTCAACAAATGGTTGATGAAGGTACTCGTCGTGCATATTTGAATCCAGATAACCCTTTACGTGCATCTATTGTTGCAGACCCTGCTGGTACGCGTAAAAATACTAAAGACAATACGCCTTCGGTTGTGCATATTGATTTAGTAGCGGGTGGAAAAGTAGAAGTAATGGTTGCGGCTAAAGGCGGCGGCTCTGAAAACAAAAGTAAAATGGTTATGTTAAACCCGTCAGATGATGTTGCTGCATGGGTAGAAAAAACACTACCAACAATGGGTGCTGGTTGGTGTCCGCCAGGCATGCTAGGTATAGGTATTGGTGGTACGGCTGAAAAAGCAGCAGTAATGGCAAAAGAGTCGTTAATGGATCCGGTTGATATCCATGAATTAATGGAACGCGGCGCAGAAACAACTGAAGAAAAACTGCGTTTAGAAATTTTTGATCGTGCTAATAAATTAGGTATTGGCGCACAAGGCTTAGGCGGTTTAACAACGGTTGTTGATGTTAAAATTAAAACAGCACCAACGCATGCAGCTTCAAAACCTGTAGTAATGATCCCAAACTGTGCGGCAACTCGCCATGTACATTTTACGCTTGACGGTTCTGGCCCTGCTAATTTAAAAGCACCTAAACTAGAAGATTGGCCACAAGTAACATTTGAAGTGGGCGAAGGCACACGTCGTGTTGATTTAAATACACTGACTAAAAAAGATGTTCAAGAATGGAAAATGGGTGAAACCGTTTTACTTTCGGGCACTATTTTAACAGGTCGTGATGCAGCGCATAAACGTTTGCAAGATATGATCAACTCAGGTGAAGGTTTACCTGAGGGCGTAGACTTTGATAATAAATTCATTTATTACGTAGGCCCAGTGGATGCGGTACGCGATGAAGCGGTAGGCCCTGCTGGCCCTACAACAGCCACTCGCATGGATAAATTTACCGATATGATGCTAGAAAAAACAGGCATTGTAGGCATGATTGGTAAAGCTGAACGTGGCCCTGCAACGGTTGAGTCTATTAAAGAGCATAAATCTGTTTATTTAATGGCTGTAGGTGGCGCAGCTTACTTAGTATCTAAAGCAATTAAAAAAGCGCGTGTTGTAGCTTTTGAAGATTTAGGTATGGAAGCTATTTACGAATTTGAAGTAGAAGATATGCCAGTGACTGTTGCAGTAGACAGTGAAGGCGCCAATGCGCATACACAAGGCCCTGCAATCTGGAAAGCTAAAATTGAAGAGCTTGATAGCAAGCTAAAATAACGTACGTTTTGTATTTTTAAAAAGCGAGCCTAGTGCTCGCTTTTTTGTTTTTTAAATAGAGTCATTACCAAGTTTACAGCTCTGACCAGTTTGCGAAAAAGCTCACTTTTTACTGGAAACCTATAGGCAGCGGTACGTAGCGGCCAAGTAGCACTTGTATATTAAACTTTACATGCAACAATTGTATTACGTTCACGTAAACGTAAGTTGGTGAGGTTCTTATATTTATAGTATTTAAAACTTACAAATGACGATTTTGTGAATTTTTTATCTATACAATGGTTTTAATCCGGTTATTTAATTTAAGCTTGATGTTTTCATTGGTTTTATCATCTGTGAGTATAGCGAACTCGAATATGAAGTGATAAAGTCTCGGCAATTTCCAGCGCGCATACCCTCTCACGGGTTAACTATTTCGGAGTATTTTAAGTGGCTGTGTTTAATCGAGTTGAATTTGATAACCATGAACAAGTGGTTTTTTGTTCTGATGAAGAGTCGGGTTTAAAAGCAATTATTGCTGTACATAATACCAACCTAGGTCCTGCAGTTGGTGGATGTAGAATGTGGGATTATGCAAACGACGAAGATGCTGTTTACGACGTGCTACGTTTATCAAAGGGCATGACTTATAAAAATGCAGTTGCGCGCTTACCATTTGGTGGTGGTAAATCTGTAATTATAGGTAACGCGAAAGAAATTAAATCTGAGCAATTATTCCGTGCATTTGGCCGCCAGTTAGAGCGATTAAATGGCAGCTATTACTCAGCAGAAGATGTAAACATCACATGTGCTGATGTAGCTATTATGAATAAAGAAACTAATTACGTACTGGGTCTTGAAGGTAAAAGTGGTAACCCATCGCCATTTACAGCATACGGTACGTTTTTAGGAATTAAAGCAGCGCTACAGCATCAACGTGGTCATCAAGATTTTGCAGGTGTGAAAGTGGCTGTTCAAGGTTTAGGTGCTGTTGCTTATGGTTTATGTAAACATTTAGCCGATGCTGGCGCTGAGTTGTTTGTAACAGACATTAACCAAGCAGCTATTGATCGTGTTGTTAATGAGTTTGGCGCAACTGCGGTTGGCATTGATGAAATTTACGACTTAAATGTTGATGTATATGCACCTTGTGCATTAGGTGCAACTATTAACGATTTAACGATACCGCGTTTAAAGGCGACTATTATTGCGGGTTGTGCTAACAATCAGTTAGCTGAATCTCGCCACGGTGAAGTTATTCGTGAAAAAGGCATTTTATATGCACCAGATTACGTAATTAACGCCGGTGGTATTATTAATGTTTATTACGAAACAGCGCCAGAAGGTTACAGTGCAGCAGCGTCTAATAAACATGTTGAAGGTATTTTTAATACGTTAACTGAAATCTTTGCCCGTAGCGAAAAAGAGCAAAAATCAACGCATTTAATTGCTGACGAATTAGCGCAAGAGATCATTAAAAACGGTTTATAAATTTAAGCTAAAATGCAATAAAGGTGTGCAATTGCACGCCTTTTGTTTATCTCTAAGTTAATGCAATTGTTACTGAACAGCGGTACACTTTATTTTTAATTTTGTGCGGCAAATTATGACTCCCTCAACTTCTCTCATGCAGCCTATCGATTTAGATAATTGGCCTAGAAAGCAACACTTTGAATTATTTAAACACTTTTCTCAGCCTTATTTTAATGTGTGTGTGCGTTTAGATGCTCAAGCACTTTACGACTATTGCAAAACCAATCAATTTTCTTTTTTTCAAGCATATGTATATTGCACCTTAAAAGCGTGCCATGAGTACGATTCAATAATGCTACGTATAATAGATAGTAAGCCATGGCTACTTAACAGTGTTCGCGCAAGTGTGGTTGAGTTGTCTGAAAACGATACGTTTGTTTTTAGTTATTTTAACAGCGCAAGCGATTTTAAAGAGTTTGCAAATCATGCAAGTGACGTAAGCAAAAAAGCGAAACAACAGCCGTTATTTTCTGATGCATTTGCTCAAACAGAAGGGCAGGCCGATTTAATTCATATATCTGTTTTGCCGTGGCTGAATTTTAGTGCGTTTTCGCATGCATTTAGTGAAGGGGAGAGTTTAGGCATTCCTAAATTTGTATTTGGTCAGTTTGATAAACACACAGGCACAATGCCTTTAGCTATCGATGTACACCACTCATTAATGGATGGTTTGCATGTAGCGAAATTTATAAGCACATTGCAGGGTACATTTGATACCTTTTGCAAAGGTTAACTTTAAACACATCAGTAACGGCAGTGCAAAGCAGTAAACAATTTATAAGTAATCTATAAGTAATCTATAAGCAATGCGATGTGAATTACTGTTTATTCAAATACATAACCTTGTATGCTTGAAAAGAACGTGTGCTGGACATATTTATATACCATACCTTAGCTCAGGAAATCCCCATGATAAATGGACTGTTAATTGTTGTTTTAATTCTTTTTGTGGTGATTTTCTGGCGTTGGCCATCAATTCAAAACCGATTATGGCGCAGTAAATATAAAGATTTTGCTTTAAATTCGCAGCAAAAAGATATTTTACTGCGTTGCATGCCCATCTATAAAAAAATGACCGACGCTGACAGAGAAAAGTTAGAGCGACATATTACGTGGTTTTTAAACGAAAAACGCTTTGTCGGTTGTGATGGCTTAAGGCTAACGTCTGCAATGAAGTTAATTGTTGCCGCCGATGCATGTGTATTAGTACTCAATAAACCGTGGCCGTTATATAGAAATGTAAAAGAAATTTTATTATACCCAAGTGCTTATTATGCTCCGCAATCAACTCGCGATAGTGCAGGACTTGTGAGTTACCACAATACGGTAAGACTAGGCGAGTCATGGCCTGGCGGCACACTTGTACTCAGTTGGCATGACGTGCTTGAAGGTAATCGTTTACCAAGCGATGGACATAACCTGGTATTTCATGAGTTTGCGCATCAACTTGATCAGGAAACAGGTAAAACAACGGGTACGCCCATTTTAAAAAGCTCAGCAGATTACAAAGAGTGGGGCCGAGTATTTAGCCGTGCTTTCACCCAGTTAAAAAGTCATGTTGCCTATAGCATGCCGCATGTTATTCACAGCTATGGTGCGACTAACGAAGCTGAGTTTTTTGCTGTACTCACCGAAACCTTCCTCGAAAAACCCGCAGAGCTTCGCCGATACGATCCTGAAATTTACAGTATGCTAGTTAATTACTATCAATTTGACCCTATTGTTTGGCATTAAACCTACATAAACCGCGCTTTATCATATAACGCTGGCAAGTTGCGTTTGTTTTTGTTGCAATCATGTGAAATAGTTTTTACTGCAACAATAACAAGCGAGAAACGCATGAAAAAAATGCTTCATACAGTATTGGCGGTGTCGGTGTCATTAGCGATAGGGCAGGTAAATGCCGCTGAAAAAGACGAACAAAAATGGCAAGTAGATTCACCTAAGGGGCAATTTGTTGACGCTGCAATTAGCGTTGAGCAGGGCACATGGATGAATATAGATATTAGCCCTGATGGTAAAACCGTGGTGTTTGACTTACTTGGCGATATTTACACTATGCCAATGAGTGGTGGTACAGCTACAAAGCTCACCTCTGATATTGCATGGCAAATGCAACCACGCTTTAGTCCTAACGGCAAAAGTATTGCGTTTACCTCCGACCAAGGTGGTGGCGATAACATTTGGATAATGGACTTAAATGGCGAAAACCAACACGCTGTTACCGATGAAACCTTTAGATTACTAAATAGCCCTGCATGGAGTCCTGATGGCGACTACTTAGTTGCGCGTAAACACTTTACAGCTAGCCGCTCATTGGGAGCAGGTGAAGTGTGGTTGTATCATAAAGCGGGTGGCAAGGGCGTGCAGCTTACAAAACGCGAGAACGATCAAAAAGATTTAGGTGAGCCAATGTTTTCACCTGATGGTCGTTATGTATACTTTTCGCATGATGCAACACCCGGTAAAACCTTTCATTATTCAAAAGATTCTGTAGCGGGCATTTATAAAATTAAGCGCTACGACCGTGAAACGGGTGAAATTGAAACCATAATCGATACGATGGGCGGTGCTATTAGGCCTACACCGTCACCTGATGGTAAAAAGCTTGCTTATATAAAGCGTGATGACTTTCAAACTAGTCTTTATTTATATGACTTAACCAGCGGTGAGCACACTAAGCTTTACGATAAGCTTGAGCGAGATATGCAAGAAACATGGGCTATTCATGGTGTATACCCAACCATTGCATGGACACCAGATAACGAAGAACTGGTGTTTTGGGCTGGTGGTACAATTCACAAGCTAGATGTTGCAGACAAATCTGTAAAAACCATTCCTTTTAAAGTGCAAACAAGTAAAAAAATTCAAAAAGCGGTGCGCTTTACACAAAACTTAGATACTGATGAGTTTGATGTAAAAATGCTACGTAATGTGCAAGTAAGCCCAGATGGCGAAACGGCAATTTTTGAAGCGCTTGGGCATATTTATAAACGTGATTTAGAGTCGGGTAAAATTAAGCGTTTAACAAAGCAAACTGATCATTACGAATTATTTCCACAGTACTCTCGCGATGGTAAAAAAATAGTTTACACCACATGGGATGATAACAAACAAGGGTCTGTAAGGGTTGTGTCTGCGCGCAGTGGCCGTGGCGATACCATTACAACGCAGCCAGGCAAGTATGTAGAGCCAACTTTTAGCCCAGATGGAAAGACGGTTGTTTATCGAAAAGCCACTGGCGGCAGTATTTTAAACCCTAAATGGTCACTTAATCCGGGGGTTTATAGCGTAAGCGCAAAAGGCGGTAAAAGTGAGCTTATTTCAAAAAGTGGTTATCAACCACAATTTGGAGATGCAAACGATCGCGTTTTTATAATGAGTCCTTGGCCAAAACCAACGCTAAGTGTAGTTGAGCTTGAAAGTAAAAAAGTTCGTAAACTGTACGAGTCAGAACATGCGACAGAATTTAGAGTATCACCAGATGGGCAATATCTCGCTTTTGCTGAGCGATTTAAAGTATTTGTAACACCGTTTGTTCAAAGAGGTAAAACAATTAATATTGGGCCTAAAGACAGTCAATTTCCAATAGAGCAGTTATCGGTACGTGCTGGTGAAAACATTAGCTGGAGTGCTAAGAGCAACACGCTTTATTGGACATTAGGGCCTGAGCTTTATCATGCAAGCCTTGAGGGGATGTTTGCTATTAACAAAGCCGAAGATGCCGACTTTAAAGTGAAAAGTGGCGATAATATCGGTTTCAGTAAAAAAATGGCAGAGCCTAAAGGCATGATTGCGCTCACTGGTGCAAAAATTATAACTATGGACGGCGAAAAGGTTATTGAAAATGGTGTTATTATCACTGATGGCAAGCATATTAAAGCAATTGGTACAGCAAGCGATATAAGCATCCCTAAAGGTGCTGAGGTTATTGATGTAACAGGTAAAACTATTATGCCTGGTATTGTTGATGCTCATGCACATGGCTCGCAAGCAAGCGGTGAAATTATACCTGAGCAAAACTGGAAAAACTTTGCAGGTTTAGCGCTGGGTGTAACTACAATTCACGATCCATCAAACGATACCTCAGAAATATTTACCGCAAGCGAAATGCAAAAGGCAGGCATGATTGTTGGCCCGCGTATTTTCTCAACGGGTACTATTTTATATGGTGCAAATATGCCAGGTTATACGTCGCATATTGACTCGTTAGACGATGCTAAATTTCATTTAGAGCGCCTTAAAAAAGTAGGTGCATTTAGTGTTAAGTCTTATAACCAGCCACGCCGAGAGCAGCGCCAACAAGTTATTGAAGCAGGCCGTGAACTTGAAATGATGGTTGTCCCTGAAGGTGGCTCATTATTACAACATAACTTAAGTATGATTGTAGATGGACACACAGGTATTGAGCATTCAATCCCTGTAGAGAACATATATGACGATATAAAGCAGTTATGGTCGCAAAGTGATGTTGGTTACACACCAACACTTGTAGTGGCTTATGGTGGCATTTGGGGTGAGAACTACTGGTACGATAAAACTGATGTGTGGAATCACCCGCGTTTAAGTAAATTTGTGCCAAAAAATCAATTATTACCACGCTCTATGCGCCGCATTAAAGCGCCCGATCATCACTATAATCACTTTAATAACGCACGCGTTGCTGCTGAGCTGCAAGACCTAGGTGTATTAGTTAACTTAGGTGCGCACGGTCAGCGTGAAGGCTTAGGTGCACACTGGGAGATGTGGATGTTCGCACAAGGCGGAATGACACCGCTTGAGGCAATACGTGCTTCAACACTCGATCCGGCTAAGTATTTAGGGCTTGATAAAAACGTAGGCTCGCTTGAAGTGGGCAAACTGGCTGATTTAATGGTTATAGATGGCGATCCGCTTAAAAATATTCGAGATTCGGATAAAGTAGATTACACAATGATCAATGGTCGACTATTCAATGCAGAGACAATGAATGAAGTGGGTAAAAAAGAACGCGAACCACTTTATTTTGAAGAACTGTAATTTATTTTAAACTTTTTAAAGCGGCTACATAGCCGCTTTTTTTAGTCTTACACAACTTATAAAGCTTTATGTTTTTGGCAAATAACGGATATAAAAAAACCGCTTAACGCGGTTTCTTTTAAAAATCATAAATGTTGATTAAACAACACCGCGCGGTAAGCGACAGTCATGATCTTTACGAGCTAAAATTACAATCCAAAGTTCTTCCGCTGTGTAACCTTCTTCATTTTCGGTAACAACAGTGAATGGCGCTTTTTTCTGTGCTTTAACAGGAGCAGCTGCTTTTGGTTTTTTCGTTTTAGTTGTTTTACCAGAGTTTAATTTTTTAGTAAGCTCTGCTACGTCAGCTAGGCGTAAATTTTTACCGCCATCAATGCTGTACCAACCAGGTTTGGTTGTGATTTCAGGTTTTTTACCATTGGCAGTTTCGTACGCTGCTTCAAAGGCAGATAACACTTCTGTTTTGTCTAGTTTGCTCATCAGAGACCCTATACGTTGTGAACACAGATAAAGAAGAGGTATTTATACCTATTTTAAAACAGTTTTTCAATTTTTTGCGATTTTCCTTCCATTTTAGGCCTATAAACGCCAAAATTTGCACAAAATTCAGTGCTAAGTAAGGTAAGTTGTATGCAACGTAGAGAATTTAACCAACTCCTAAATGACATTTTGAAACCTCATTTAATAAAAGATTTTTGCCCAAATGGCTTACAGGTCGAAGGTAAAAACGAAATTAAAAAAATTGTGACGGGTGTAACCGCAAGTCAAGCCTTAATAGAAGCTGCCATTGAGCAACAAGCAGATGCTATTTTGGTTCATCATGGTTTTTTTTGGAAAGGGGAATCTCAACCAATAACGGGTATGAAAAAGCGTCGCATAGGCGCACTACTAGCAAACGATATTAATTTATTCGGCTATCACTTACCACTCGATATTCATCCAGCAGTTGGCAATAACGCACAACTTGCAAAGTTATTAGATATTGAAATTGAAACAGGGCTAGAGCCAACTTCAAATAGCGTAGCAATGAAAGGGCGTTTAAAAACACCATTAAGTGGTGAAAATTTTGCAGATAAAATTGCAAAAGTGCTTAATCGAACCCCGCTCACAAGCTTAGTACGCTCAGCTAAAATAGAAACCATTGCACTGTGTACTGGTGGTGGGCAAGGATATATTGACTTAGCAGCAGAGCAAGGCATTGATGCTTATTTAACGGGTGAAGCATCGGAGCAGACAATTCATAGTTCTCGTGAGCAAAACATTGATTTTTTTGCAGCCGGGCATCATGCAACAGAGCGCTATGGTGTAAAAGCACTAGGTGAGTTACTTGCTCAAGAGCATGGTTTTGATGTGACATTTATAGACATAGATAACCCAGTTTAATTAGGCTATATAAGTTACAGCGCCTCTGGATCTATCCAGCGGCGCAAACTTATCCATATATTTCCTACTACTTCGTGACTGTATTGAGTAACCACAAGTAAGGCATGAGCATTGGGAATAAACTGCTTGCTCCATGGAAGTGCAGCAAAATTATGATAATCAGTGGCTGCGGTAACTACTTCAATACCTTGAGCATTAAATAAGTCTTTGGCACGGGGCATGTGCAGTACAGATGTTACTAGTGCAACTTTAAAGTCGACTAATTTTGATGCCAGTAATTTAGCTTCTTCACCTGTATCCATTGCTTTTGGATTTTGGAAAATACGGCTCTTATTAACGCCTAAACTAATTGCCGTTTGATACATAAGCCCGCTATTAGTGGTGTTTTTATAACCCCCGCCTGAAACGATAAGCTCTGCATTAGGGTAGTGTTTCGCTAGTTTTACACCTTCGACTAAGCGCGTTAGCGCACAATTACCTAATTGATTATTTGAACTTAAAGCCGAATTTGGGTTTATATCGCAACCTAGTACAACTATTTTGTCTATTTTAGGGTGCTTTAGGGCATTAAATGCAAGCGACGCTGGTTCATTATTTTGGATAATTAAATTGGCGATAAAGGGTGTGCTCAATGCAAGTAATACAATTAAGCTTAAAGTAGACAAGAAGAGGGCTGATTTGCGGCCTTTAAATGCCAGTAGAAGCATCAGGCACGCAAATAAACCAAATAGAGGCAGTGGCATAAGTAAACCACCAATCATTTTTTTAATAACAAACATAAGAGTTAAACGCTGTAGAGTTAATTACAGCGATATTACTTATTATATTGATGATTATCGACCGTTATTTAGCTTACAGGTATTTAAAAAGTGACGATAAACAGGGTTATCTTTCATGTCTTTTTTCATCGCTAAATACATAGGGCGAGTAAGACCAAGAGCGCCCAAAGGAATTGATTTAATTAAGCCTTGGCTTTCATAAGGTGTAACTAGCCAATCAGGTAAAGCGGCAACGCCCATTCCAGCACTTACTAGTTGAAAAATAAGTAGTCCTTGGTCAACCGTTTTTAACGTACCGTCAAAACGAGCATTTTGAATGAAATGCTTAAATATATCTTGGCGTTCACGCGGGATTGGGTATGAAATAATAGTTTCGTTTTTTAAATCAAGCGCTGTTACATACGCTTTTTTAGCAAGTTCATGATCCGGCGCCACAATAAGCTTCAATTTAAAATCAAATAAGTGCGCGTATTCTAATGTGTCGGGTTCGCGTATGTCAGACGTTAAAACTAAATCGAGCTCATCGCTTAGTAAGTCAGGAATAGCGTCGTAACTAAAGCCACGTTCATAATCAATTTTTATATCAGGCCAAAAGTTATTAAATTCTTTAATAGTAGGTAATAACCAATGAAAACATGCATGGCATTCCACACTTAAACGCAGTTGAGAAATAGGCTGGTTTAAGCTTTCTTTTAAACGACATTTAGTCGCTTCCATTTTTGGCAATATTTCGTGAGCTAATTCAAGTAATAGCATTCCTTGAGGGGTAAAGCGGACTGGTTGAGTTTTACGTTCAAATAATTGGCAATCCAATTTATTCTCTAAATCTTTGATTTGATGAGATAAAGCAGATTGTGTCAAAAATAACTCTCGTGCTGTATTAACCAAAGATCCTGTTTCTTTTAGGGTTGCTATGGTTTTTAAATGTTTAATACCAATCATCTTTAAAAATTCTCATGAAAAAAGTGAGTTCAGCTCAGATTAATTACATACTACGCCTATATAAAAAACGTTTCAACGTCTAGATGGCTAAAGTTATGCGTTTTATTGCAATTTATCGCTATGAATCGTGAAAATATTAGAGTTAGTAATAATAAAAGTCATTTGAAAACTGGTTTGATGAGTTTTAGATGAGTTTGCTTCATGTTGTATTTTAAATATAACGATTGCTGTGTATTTTAGCTCAGCGTGAGTTTTAACCATGCTGATAACGGTATGAGGTGAGGTTTGTTGAATGCTTACTTTAGATTGTGCTTTAAAAAATAGAGTCGTTTTGCCTTATAGCTTAAGTTTAGCTCAATGGGAGAGTATATGCGTAATGCCTAAGCCAGCGACCTACTCGCTGGCACTTTTTATAAGGGTTTATTAATTAGTAATATGGCTTCTTTGGCAGTAACAGGTTTTGATTTTAAAAAGCCTTGGCCATAGTCGCACGCGGTGGATTGCAAAATAGTTAATTGCTCAACTGTTTCTATTCCTTCAGCTACAACTTCAAGTTTTAATGATTGCGCAAGTGATAAAATGGCTTCAACAAGTGGGTTAGTAGAATCCTGTAGATGGTCAATAAAGCTTTTATCTATTTTTAAAATATGAATAGGCAGTTGGTGCAAGTAGCCTAGTGCTGAATAACCTGTTCCAAAATCATCAAGGCATAATTTTACTTTTAAAGGTGAAAGACCTTCAATTATTTGAGTGGCGAGTTCTAGATTTTCTATTAAGCCAGATTCGGTAATTTCTAAGCATAAAGAACCTAGAGGTAATTGGTACTTATTATAAATGGAATGTATTTGCGCTACAAAATCGAGGCTTGCAAAGTGTCGTGACGATACATTAACGGTGACTTTCAAAAAACGATGGCCTTGTTGGTGCCAATTTGAAATATGCTGGGCCGCCAAATCAAGTAAATGTAAATCAAGATTTATAATTTGCCCTGTAGTTTCAGCTATCGGTATAAAGTCATTAGGGGGTACAAACCCTTTTGTAGGGTGGTGCCAACGAACAAGTGCTTCAAAGCCGATAACTTCACTGGTATTAATTGTGAAAATTGGCTGAAAATAGAGTTCAAACTCGTTGTGTTCAATACCGTGTTGTAAGTCGTTTTCTATATCGGCATGGGTTTTAAGTTTTTTACGCATCGTGTTATTAAAAAACTTTACCTGACCACGTCCGGTTGACTTAGCTTCATACATAGCGGCATCGGCTTGTTGCAGTAATATATAAGCTTTGTCGTTTACGTTATCTGTATAGGCAATCCCAATACTCGTTGATGCTTGGAGTAAGTGGTTATCTATATTTAAAGGTTTTGATAATGCGTTTTTAATGCGGTTTAAAGCTTCATTAACTTGGTTTTTATGCGTGATGTTTTCCATAAAAATTGCAAATTCATCGCCGCCTAAACGTGCAAATGTATCCGTGCTTCGTACTGTACCTTTAATCAAGTCGCATATTTTTATAAGGAAGTGGTCCCCAACTTCATGCCCGAGCGAATCATTAATACTTTTAAAACGGTCAAAGTCTAGATACAACAGGGCATGGCTAGTACTCTTTTTAGCACGCGTTAAACGTAAAATAGCATGTTTTATACGTTCAATGAGTAGTGAGCGGTTAGCAAGGCCTGTAAGCTCGTCATGTAATGCTTTGTGCTCAAGTTCTTGGCGGGCTAATTGCCTATCAATTGCCATACTTATTTGGCGACTTACATACGTTAGAAGAGCACTATCGTGTTCGTTGTAATGCAGTGTTTTATCGTAGCTTTGTACAACGATAACCCCGCTTATACGATCACTTGTTTGAAATGGAACACCTAACCAAGACTCAGATTGCCGACCTACCATTTTAAAATCACCGTTATTAATGTGACTTTGAAAGGCATCTTTGTTAAGTAATAGGGTTTGCTCTGTTTTTAGAAGGTAATATGAAGCGGTATCTTTAAGTTGTTCTTTAGATATTTTTTGATGAGTTTTAGTGTTTATGCCTTCTTCGACTATGTAAACGAGGTCAAGTATATCTACTTTTTTGTCGTATAGAGCGATAAAAAAGTTATCGGCTCGAAGTAAGTTATTTATGATTGAATGCAAGGCTTTAAAAAATGTATCTAGGTCATTCGCTTTGTAAGTTAGGTTAGCGATTTGTAATAAGCTGTTTTCTAATTTTTGTGCATTGTTGAGTTGCTCAACTGTTTTTTGTAAGTTGTTTACTGTATTAACCTGGTTAATTTTGGCACTGAGTAAGTGAGCAACTGTTGTAAGAATTTCAAGGTGTGCATTGGTAAAATAACCCTTGATAGGGTGCTCACAATCAATAACACCTAAAACTTGTTCTTTATATATGAGGGGGACACATAGTTCTGATTGAGCAGGGCGTTCATCAGCGATATAACGGCTGTCTTTCGTTACATCGTTAATAATTACCGCTTTTCCGGTCGTTGCAACAGCGCCCGTTATACCTTCACTAAAACGTATTATTTTACGTTCCGCTTGATATTTGTCCCGCGCGTGTGCAATACCCATTGATGCAACTTGGTTTAATGTATTTGCATTATTGTCAGCTAGATATATGACACAATCAACAAACCCTAAGCGATTTACAACATGTGTTGTAACATACTCAAACAATTCTTCTAATGTATCGAGTTGCAATAGGCTAGATGAAAATTGATTAATGATACTTAGTTGATCAGTTTTTATCTCAAGCGCTCTAGTAGCATCAGTTTTATAAGACATAGGCAATTTATATTGTTCTTTTTATTTTTAAATTCGCAGTTAAGTTAACCTAATCTAGGGTTTTTGTACAAATTAAAGCGATGAGTGGTTTCATACACTGTAAAGTTTTAATATAGCGAGTTTTAATTAATCATAAATCATTACAATAAGCTAATAACATTGAATTTGCTCATTGTGCTTTAAATAGTACCTCAGTAATTTTATCCATATAAAAACTTTATTTTTAATAAAATCTTTACTCGAAAACATCATATGCCTATGATCGGATAAATTCAGCCGTGGAACAAAGTAATGACAAGTAATAATACAAACTCTGTAACAACCCTTACTATCACTCGCCCTGATGACTGGCATGTACATTTACGTGATGGTGACCAGTTAAAAGACACTGTACGCGATATTAGCAGATACATGGGCCGCGCTATTGTTATGCCAAACCTTGTTCCGCCAGCAACGTGCACAGATACGGCATTGTCGTACAGAGAACGCATTATGTCTGCAAATCCACAAGGCAACTTTGAGCCATTAATGGTTTTGTATCTCACGGATAAAACTACACCAGATGAAATAATAAAAGCTAAAGCGACAGGTAAAATAGTAGCAGCTAAGCTTTACCCTGCTGGCGCTACCACTAATTCTGACTCGGGTGTTACATCAGTAAAAAATATTTATCCAGCTTTAAAAGCAATGCAAAAAGTAGGCATGTTGCTGTTAGTGCATGGGGAAGTGACAGATTCGTCGATTGATATTTTTGACCGTGAAAAAGTATTTCTGGATACAATTTTAGGAGATGTAGTAAATGACTTTCCTGAGCTTAAAATTGTACTCGAGCATATTACGACTAAAGATGCAGTAGAGTTTGTAGTTAATGCACCTAGCAATGTAGCGGCAACAATTACAGCGCATCACTTGCTTTATAACCGCAATCATATGTTAGCGGGTGGAATTCGCCCACATTATTACTGCTTGCCAATTCTCAAGCGTAACATTCACCAGCAAGCATTAATGGCTGCAGCAATAAGTGGAAATAAAAAATTCTTCTTAGGAACTGACTCTGCACCACATTATAAAGATAAAAAAGAAGCAGCTTGTGGGTGTGCTGGTGCATACACGGCTCATGCCGCTATTGAATTATATGCTGAAGCATTTGAGGATGCAGGAGCTTTGGACATGCTTGAAGGGTTTGCAAGCCACTTTGGCCCTGATTTTTACGAATTGCCGCGTAATACAGATACAATTACATTACAAAGAAAGCCGTGGAAAGTACCTGCAAGTTATACATTGGGCGACTCTGAAGTTGTGCCTATAAAGGCTGAAAATACAATGGATTGGTCTGTCGAATAGCCAATAATATATTTAAATCTAAAGCCGCTTAATTTTTAATGCGGCTTTTTTGTTTGTGCTTTTGATATTATTGAAGCGTAATTCGACGACAGGGTGGTTGTAGGTGGCTTTTGATCTCGCTTACAGCAATAAATATTACAATAATACTTATAGTTTTTTGCTTGTAAATTAGTCAGTTAAAGGCGATTTAAAACAAATTTATATTTTTAAGAAATAATTCCTAATTAATAGAGCGAAAAAAAATATAATGTGTTAATCTTACCTTGCTTTGAGTTTTTATGTATTGAATTTACGGATATTGTGCTGCGTTTAAGGTTACCGGTTAGGTTATTACTTGTTCCTGTACTGTACCTCCATATTTTTGAGCATTGACTCAGGGAGGATATTGCCATAATAATATGGCTGAATTTTAATTATTGACTTACAGGAAAATTTAGTATGTCGGTTACTGGTAAAGTAAAGTTTTTCAACGAAGCTAAAGGCTTTGGTTTCATTGAACAAGAAAATGGTCCTGACGTGTTTGTACATTTCAGCGCAATCACTGGTTCTGGTTTTCGCACTCTTAGCGAAGGTCAAGCAGTGACATTCAGCATCAAACAAGGTCAAAAAGGCCCTGAAGCTGAGAACGTAGAAGCAGCATAATTTATTATGTGAACTCTAGTTCATCTTGGTGAAGCAGGTTTCTGTTTCACCATAATTCCCCTTCTTTAAATCTATTTATTTCATACCTCAAATTCTCCTTTTTTTAAATTTAAAAAACTACTCAAACATTCTATCTTTGCAAAGCTAAACAACTAATAATCTTACGAACAAAACATTCCTCTAATACTTTTAAAAACCATTCATAAGAATTTATTCAATGGGCCCGATACCAGCTTAAATAAAATCGATGCTCAATATCAATCCTTGCAAATTCTGTTTCAAGCTTACTCTGTGTGATGAAGGCTACTCATTGAGAAGGGCTTCTAGGTGCTTCTATTACTTTATTATGTGAACGTAAAGCTTCATTTATAGTGTATTACTAATAAAGTAGGGTAACTCTTCATGATTAACTTAATTACTGAGTTAACCTTAACGTTAAAATAGTATTAAAGAATACTTTAAAGCGGTAAATACAACCTGTTTAATTATCAAAAGCTTTTATGCTGCTAAAAGAAATGCATTGTTGAGTTTATTATTACTATTTATGAAAAAACACGTTTTAAAATAGTTTTAAAAGTAACGTATATAAAGCGTGAGTATCCGATATTAAATATTATCCAGTGTTGTTTTTTTGTGCGACAAATGGTTTGTTTTTTCAGATGAAGTGTAACTGAGGCGATAAAACACGATAAAATCGTGTAAAAAATAACTTTTGTTATATCAATTTATATTTTTTTTAGTTTTTTTTCAGTGCGAATTCAGCTTTAGCTAAATGTTGCAATAATGTTGTTTTATGTCAGTGCAATGCGAATAAATACACCCCTTAAAAGGCTTTAATAGAAATATTAAGAAAAAGCTTCGTTGCAATAATGTTAACTGTTGTGGGCTGGTACTTTCGTTTAAGCATTAACTTAGCTATTTATTTACTGAGATTAGTAAACATCAAGTTGACAGCGCTAATTGCATTTAGCATTATTGGAAGGTTGATATCTATTAAAAGATATCAGGGTTGTTCTCCTCGGAGGATAATTAAATTATAAAAGTAACATTACTTAATTGGTTGGGAACTATGTCTGTTAAAATCAGAAAGAGTCTTGTAGCAACTGCGTTGGTTGGCGCATTTGCATTTGCAAGCAGCAATGTGATTGCAGATCCTTTGAATGACGTGCAAAAAGCAGGTCAACAAATTCAAAAGGCTGCGGTTAAGTCTCAAACTAAAATTGACAATGTATATGGTCAAACTCAGGAGCTAATCGCTGAGTACCGTAGCGTTGTTGATGAGACTGAACTTATGAAAGTGTATAACGATCACGTGTCGCGCTTGGTTGATAGCCAAAACGCTTCAATTGAATCGTTTGATCGTCAAATCGCGACTATTGATAACACTAAACAAAACGTTGTGCCTTTGATGTATCGCATGATCGATACGCTTGAGCAATTCATCAAAGCGGACGTTCCATTTAATCTTGAAACGCGTTTAGGACGTGTTGAAAGACTACGTGAGATCATGGTTTCTGCGTCTGTAACGACGTCTGAAAAATTCCGTCAAGTACTTGAAGCTTACACTATTGAAACAGCATACAGCTCTCTTGTATCTGCTTCACAAGGTACTCTAGAAGTTGATGGTAAAAGCATTAACGTTGATATCGGTCAGTTAGGTCGTATCACTTACGTTGCTCAGTCTTTTGACTTGAAACATGCTTGGGTGTGGGATAACAACACTAAACAGTGGAAAGAATTAGGCGAAGAATACCTAAAACCTGTTAAAGAAGTTATTCGTATGGCGCGTAAGCAAGCGACATTAGAACTTGTTAAACTACCTATCTTTGGCGCGGAGTAATCAATAATGAAGAAACTATTTAAAGGTTTTGCTGTTGCAGCAGTACTAACTGTTTCTGCAGGTACCGCGCTTAATGCACATGCAAATACTGGAGCTCTAGATAAAATTCTTGAGCAAGTAAAGCAAGAGCGTATCTCTGAAGGTAAAATCAATAAGCAACGTGAGCAAGAGTTCTTATCAGAACGTGCTGACAAGCAAGCATTACTTAACAAAGCTAAAAGCCAACTTGCTTCTGAGAAGTCTCGTGGTGAAAGCTTAGCTAAGCAATATGCACAAAACGAAAATACGCTAGCTGAAAAAGAAGCAGCTCTTCAAAGTGCCCAAGGTACTTTAGGTGAGATGTTTGGTGTTGTACGTCGTGCAGCTCAAGATGCTATCGGTTCTATCGAAGCGTCACTAGTTAGTGCTGAAAAACCAGGTCGTGCTGAAATCTTACGTTCGTTAGCAGCTGCTAAAGAACTTCCTACAGTTCGCGAACTTGAAGAACTTTGGATTTCACTTCAAACTGAAATGACAGAATCAGCTAAAGTTTCAACTTTTGAAACTGAAGTTGCTGGTCTTGACGGTAACCCGTCAATGAAAAAAGTAACACGTATCGGTAACTTTAACTTAGTTACAGACGATGGTTACTTAATTTATTCACCAGAGACTAAGTCTATCCAGCCTCTAGGTAAGCAACCAGACGGTTATATCTTAGACGGTATCACGGCTCTAGAAAATACATCACCAGATAACTACGCTGGTGTTTACATAGATCCGACTCGTGGTGCTATCTTACGTATCAACACTCAAAAAGCGACCCTTATGGAATACTTCCATCAAGGTGGCGTAGTTGGTTATATCATCACGGCTTTACTTGGCCTAGGTATGCTAATTACTCTAATCCGCTTTGTTGACCTTACACTTACTACTAGTAAGATTAAGAGCCAGCTTAAAAATGTTGCTACACCGAATACAAATAACCCACTGGGTCGTATTCTTAAAGTGTACCATGACAACAAGAACCAAGATGTTGAAAACCTTGAGCTTAAACTTGATGAAGCGATTCTACGTGAAACGCCACGCATTGAAGCTGGTATCAATATAATTAAGATTCTTGCTGCAATCGCACCGTTACTAGGTCTACTAGGTACAGTAATCGGTATGATCTTAACGTTCCAAACAATCACATTGTTCGGTACGGGTGATCCGAAGATCATGGCAGGTAACATCTCTCTAGCACTTGTAACTACAGCGCTAGGTCTAATTGCTGCATTACCACTAATTCTACTTCATGCTCTTGTAGCTGGTCGTAGTAAGTCGGTATTACACATCCTTGATGAGCAAAGCGCGGGTATCGTTGCTACTCACGCGGAGAAGGAGAAAGCCTAATGCTAGTCCTGATGGAGATATGGGAATCTATCAGGGATTTTGTTGGCACAGGCGGCCAGGTTTTATACGTGGTCGCGATAGCACTCTTTCTTATGTGGGTTTTAATGATTGAGCGCTATTGGTTCCTACTTGCAGAATTTCCTCGCACAGCGAAAGAAATTGTAGCAAAGTGGGATGCCCGCCAAGACACTACGTCTTGGTACGCACACAGAATCCGTGAAGCATGGATTTCTGAAGCGTCTGAAAAATTAGATCAGCGTATGTTGTTGATTAAGACATTAGTAGCTGTTTGTCCTTTAATAGGCTTACTTGGTACTGTTACTGGTATGATCTCGGTTTTTGAAACCATGGCCAACCAGGGTACGGGTAACGCACGTTTAATGGCATCAGGTATTTCAATGGCAACAATCCCAACAATGGCTGGAATGGTTGCGGCATTATCTGGAGTATTTTTTAGCTCACGTCTTGAGACAAAAGCTAAAATGGTGAAAGCCAAACTTATTGATAGTATGCCTCATCACTAGAGAGAGAATTAAATATGGCACGTAAACAACGTTTTCGTGAAGAAGAAGAAGCAGCGGTTGATATGACGCCAATGCTTGACATCGTATTTATCATGCTTATTTTCTTTATCGTAACTACATCGTTCGTTAAAGAGGCTGGTATCGAGGTCAATAAACCTAAAGCGGCTCAAGCTACTAAGCAAAAAAATGCTAACATTTTTATTGCTATTCGTAGTAACGGCGAGATCTGGATTGATAAACAGCAGGTTGATGTTGAACGTATTTCAGCAAAAATCGAAAGTTTATTAGCAGAACAACCTACTGAAGTTGTAATTTTGCAAGCTGATAAAGAAGCAAAACACGGCGTAGTGGTTAAAGTTATGGACCAGATTAAAGCGACGGGTGATAACCTGAGAATTTCAATAGCTGGAGATCAGTAATGATTCGTTTTCTGTTTTCACTGATTGCAGGTGGGGCAGTTACTTTCGGCTTGTTCTACTTCATGGCATTCCTCATCTCTGGTGGGGCTGACCGTAATACGGAACAAAAAGAGCAGATCATAGTCGAAATAATGACGAATCCGCCTGAATCTAAGGTGCAGGAGAGGAAGCGTGTACCGCCTCCTCCTCCGCCACCGCCAAAGCAGCCGCCTAAACCGCAGCCGCCACAGCCGGAAAATAATAATCCTAATCCTGGTGCTATGTCATTTAATATGGGTAGTATCGATATAGGTAGTTCAGCTGGTGGATTGAGTGGTCCTGGTGCATTTGGACGAGATGGTGATGCGACACCTATCGTTCGTATAGAACCAAAATATCCAACGCAAGCAGCACGTGATGGTAAAGAAGGTTGGGTTCAACTTTCATTCACAATTGATGAGTTAGGTGGAGTAACTGACGTTGAAGTAATTGACGCAGATCCGAAACGTATCTTTGACCGTGAAGCTAAACGTGCACTGCGTAAGTGGAAGTACCGTCCTAAGATCATTGACGGAAAACCACAGAAACAACCAGGTTTACAAGTTCAATTAGACTTTAAACTTAACCAAGGCAACTAAGGAGGCGAGTAATGAGAAATTTTTCTAAAGTAACTGCTCTTGCAATTCTTATGTCTGTGTCGGGTGCTACTTTAAGTGCATCTGTTTTAGCAGCGCCGGATTACGCAAAGATTGAAGAGCGTAAAAAAGCAAAAACTAAAATCATGGGCGAGCGTACTGGTAAAAAAGTAATTAAAGCATTTGATTTGTACAACGAAGAAAAAGTTGATGAAGCAATTGTTTTGCTTAGGGAAATCGACCCTTCGAATGACTTTGATAAAGCGACCGTAAATCGTTACTTAGGTAGCATGTACGCTCAAAAAGAAAAGTATGACGAAGCGATCAAGTACTCTAAGCAAGCCGTTGCACCTGATGTTTTAAACTTTGCTGACCAAGAACAGACACTTAAGTTGTTAGGTGACTTATACGCTGGTACAGATAAGTTCCAAGAAGCTAAAAAAGCATATTTAGCTTGGATGGACTTTACCGGTGAAGAGGACCCTACGGTTTATACACGTATTGCTCAAGCTAATTTCCAGCTACAGCAGTTTCGTGATGTTTTTGAACCAGCAGATAAGGCAATAAAACTTCAAAAAGAGCCAAATAAAAGCCCTTTCCAACTAAAATTAGCTGCATATTTTGAACTTAAAGATTATGCAAACATGGTTAAAGTTGGCGAAGAAATTGTTCGTGTATGGCCTGATGATAAAAAAGCTTGGGTTAGCTTAGGTAAATATTACCTACAAACTGAAGATTATTCTAAAGGTTTAGCAACTATGGAAGTTGCATACAAGAATGGTTACTTTGAAAATGAAGTTGAGTATAAAGTCTTATCTAACTTTTACTCTCTAAATGAGATCCCTTTTAAAGCAGCTGTAACGCTAGAAAAGGCCATTAAGAGTGAAAAAGTAGAACGTACAAAGCAGAATGTTAGCGCGATTGCGAGTAATTACCATCGCTCTAAAGATTTAGAAAAAGCTGCTAAGTACTACGAAGAAGCTGCTAAATTTGATGATGATGCTGAGTACTATCGCAAAGCTGGTTCATTACTTTTACAATCTGAAAAATTCAGTGCTGCTATTGTTCGCTTGAATAAAGCATTAGAGCTTGGCTCTGACAAAAAAGGCACAATTTATTCAGATTTAGCTGAAGCGTATTACTACCAAGGTAAGTATAAGCAAGCATATGCTGCAATTACTAAAGCTATGGATGACCCTCGCACACGTAAGTTTGCAAAAGGTTGGTCTACATATATTAAAGATAAAGCCGCTCGCAACGGTGTTAAAATTTAATTTTAATTAGCTTAAGCAACTTATAAAAAGCCCCTCTGGGGCTTTTTTTATTGGAACTACTATGTATAAAAAGCTCTTTTTATCATCACTACTGTGCCTATTTTTAGCTGCATGTTCAAAGCAGCCTCAATCTTATGAGTCGTTTGAGGACGCACAAGTCGCTTTAAAAGCTTTAAACATGGCGCTTGTACAAACAGGTGCTACTAAAGGCAATAACATTGAAAAAGATCAATTGGTTTTCTCTGATGCTTACTTAACAATACGCCATACTATTTATCAGAGCCTAATGGGTATGGAGCTTAATCTAAATCAAATTGCGCAAGTAAACTATTTGGTAATTGCAGAGCGTTTCCCTGAACGCTACTTTAATTGGCCGGCCCAAGTAAATGTTTTAGAAAACATGCTCGCTTTTGAAGGCTCAAAAAACACACCGGATAATGTTATTACTTGGCTCAAGTTAACCCAAGATACCCTAGACAGTGCTCAACAAAGCAATTTAAAGCTGAACAAGGTTGAACTTACATTGTTACAAAGCTATGTATTAAGTGCGATAGCAAGTAACGATGTTCAACCAGCGCTTAAAAGCCATATAAGAGCTTTTAGCGATTATTTAGCTAGTTATAAGCCAAGAGGAAGTGTGGGTCTAAGAGGTCTGCCAAATGGCACTCAGTGGTATCAGAGCAAACTTAATTACTTTAGTGGCGAAGTACATTCACCGTTAGAATGGGTTACTCTTTTAAACGAAAAAATAAAAGTATTAGATCGTGTTGCATTCGACAGTGAGCTGCCAACTTCTCACCAAAAATCGTTTTTAGTTCAGTATTTATCTGATGAAAAATTAATAGAAGGCTTAGATTGGCAGGCTAACTATCGAGACTTACCTGCAATGGCGAGCGCTATGGATATGTCTGAGAAAGATAAAACATTGATGCTTGCGATGATGGAATCAGATATAGGTATTCACTACCATGCGTGGACCTTGCCTCAAGCAAAGGTGAACCTTATAAAGCGCCTACAAATGAGTCCAGAAGAGGCCCAGTACTTGGTTGAAGATATAATTCTCTACCCAGGGCAATCATTTAGCTTTATACAACACATTATATAATGATTTGAAAGTGCGCTTATTGTGCGCACTTTGTACACCGTTGAGTTGCGGGGTCTAGTTCAAGTGACTCAGCTGATATTTTTTCTTCACAATCACAGCAGTAGCCATATTGGCCAATTTCTATTTGACTTAGTGCGGCTTCTAGTTTGGTCATGCGACTGATTAAAAGTGCATACTCAGGGCCTAACTTCTCTGCTGCGCAGTCTAACCATTCATTATTTGCTGTATCAGCTAAAATTTGTATTAAATGGTGATGTGCAGGGTAAGCTGATTTAGAAAGCATGGTTAATATATTTAATTTAACTTGTGCTATTTCATCGTTAAGTCTTTTTTGATGATGCATTATCAGTACAACCTTATTAAATGGGCTTTACGTTATACTGATATTATCTAGAGTCTTTAAGTTAGTCGTTATGATTTGAATCAAGTTGAGGTGCTTTGGCATATTTATTTAATACGCTCGCCACATCTTCTTTACTTTTTAAACGTCTGATTTCGTCAAACAAATCGATAGCTTGCGGGTACTGGCGTTTTAGATAACCAAGCCATTGTTTAGTACGTGAAGCAAAGTATTTTTCATCCTTCGCGGGGTCTTGATGAATAGCTGAGTGAATTAAGTGATAAATAATATGCTCCCACTCAAGGCCATCATATTGCTCATTATTTACATGAGCTTTAATTTTTTTTGCTAAATCAGGGTGCGAAAGGGCGCCACGACCAAGCATTAAATCAGTGCACCCACTTCGTTTTTGACAAAGCATTGCATCCTCTACTTGCCAAATTTCACCATTGGCAACAACGGCAATATTCTTACCTTTTATTATTGGTGGAATTTTTTCCCAATAAGCTGGCGGGTTATAACCATCACGTTTGGTTCTGGCGTGAATAGCTACACTATTTGCACCTGCGCTTACCACAGCATCAACAATTTCTTGGCTGTTACTGTCATCATCAAAGCCTAAGCGAATTTTTGCACTTACTTCATGTTCATCATCTACAGCATCTCGGACTGCTTTAATAATCGT
Organism: Pseudoalteromonas sp. NZS100; assembly: GCF_015864815.1. Taxonomy (NCBI): domain Bacteria; kingdom Pseudomonadati; phylum Pseudomonadota; class Gammaproteobacteria; order Alteromonadales; family Pseudoalteromonadaceae; genus Pseudoalteromonas; species Pseudoalteromonas sp. NZS100. Next base: position 62,403 of record NZ_JADYWM010000017.1, on the reverse strand, counting down.
ATACATATGGTCAGGGTCTTTAAGCAGTACAGCCCCCCCTCGGCTACGATTAACTGTTTTTGCTGGGCAACCAAAATTTAGGTCGACCCCATGGGACCCTAAAGCGATTGCTCTTATTGCATTTTCGGCTAACGGATTTGCTTCTTGACCGAGTAATTGAACACGCACAGGAGTACCTGCTCGTGTAAATCCATTATTATGTAGTTCAGGGCAAAATCGATGAAAAACTTTGTCAGGTAAGCATGTTTCAACCACTCTTACAAACTCTGTAACGCACAAATCGAACCCACCAATGTCTGTGAGTAATTGGCGCATTTTAAAATCAACGACACCTTCCATAGGTGCTAAAACAAGTTTCATAAGGAGATTAATTTTGATAAAAAACTGGAGGCATAGTTTACCTGTAAATCACACATTGATAAATCTGTAATTACCGACCATATTTAATGTAGAAATTGCAAAAGTAAATATTATGAAAATAAATGAAAGTTTTTATTTTTGTACGGGTCTACTTAAGCATACAAGCAATTTAAAAATACATTTTTATTGCTGAGATTTACAATCCTTGATTAAAGAGAGTCATAAAATGAATACAGTTAAAAAAAATACAATCGCGTTAACTTTAGGTGCAGTAGTAGTTGGCTCTGCAAGTTTTGTATCTGCAGATGTACAAGCTAACCCATTTGAGTTTCAACAACTAGTAACAGGTTACCAATTAGATGCTGCAGAAGGTAAGTGCGGTGAAGGCAAATGTGGCGGCGACGCAAAAGATAAAAAAGAAGGTAAATGCGGCGAAGGCAAATGTGGTGGCGACGCAAAAGATAAAAAAGAAGGTAAATGCGGCGAAGGCAAATGTGGCGGCGATGCAAAAGGTAAAAAAGAAGGTAAATGCGGCGAAGGCAAATGTGGTGGCGACGCAAAAGATAAAAAAGAAGGTAAATGCGGCGAAGGCAAATGTGGCGGCGATGCAAAAGGTAAAAAAGAAGGTAAATGCGGCGAAGGCAAATGTGGTGGCGACGCAAAAGATAAAAAAGAAGGTAAATGCGGCGAAGGTAAGTGTGGCGGCGATGCAAAAGACGCAAAAGCTAAAACAGAAGGCAAATGTGGTGAAGGTAAATGTGGCGGCGACGCTAAAAAAACTAAAAAAGAAGGTAAGTGCGGCGAAGGTAAATGTGGTGGCCGTTAATATCTTATTCTAAATAAGTTATGCTAAAAGGGCCCTAAGGCCCTTTTTTGTTAAGTTAGAGGTAGTTATGATACAAACTCAAAGTAAAGATTTTGGGATGGTGGGCCTTGGCCTACGACGAGAAATGCTTGATGAGCTGCTTGAGCATGTACCTAATCAAGTAGACTTTTTAGAAGTTGCGCCAGAGAACTGGTTAAAACTAGGTGGACGCTTTAAAAAACAATTTAAAACATTAACCGATGCTAATAATTTTGTGTGTCATGGATTATCACTGTCTATCGGTTCTCCAGAACCTCTTGATGTTGAATTTGTTAAGTCTTTAAAAGTGTTTTTTGAAGAGCACAATATAAAAATTTTTAGTGAGCACTTAAGTTACTGCTCCGGTACAGGGCATATGTATGACTTAATGCCCATTCCGTTTACACAAGATGCCATAGCACATGTTGTACCTCGTATTAAACAAGTTCAAGACATACTAGAGCAGCAAATTGCGATAGAAAATGTTTCCTATTATGGCGCTCCTGGACAGCAATTATCAGAGCTTGAATTTACGAATATTATTTTAGAGCAAGCTGACTGCAAACTTTTACTTGATGTGAATAACATTTATGTTAATTCGATAAATCATGGCTACAACGCGCAAGCATTTTTAACTGGGTTACCCTCTAATCGTATAGCCTATGGGCATGTTGCTGGCCATTATAATGAGGCTGATGACTTAATTGTTGATACACATGGCGCTGATGTGATTGATCCTGTCTGGGAGCTACTCGATAAAGCATACGAAGTGCATGGCGTATTTCCAACCTTGCTTGAGCGTGATTTTAATATTCCTACCATGAATGTTTTAACCAAAGAGTTAGATATAATTCATGGGTTGCAAGCTAAACACTTTGATTCAACTGTTTCAAAACAACGAGCTTAATATAAGCCTTTATCAACATTAAAAGAGTGCCTAGTTATGAGCTTTATTGAAATACAAAACGAATTTATGGCGCATATTCGCGAGCCTCAAAAAAATAAAAAGCCCAGCGGTATCGAAGACAGGCGTATGGCTATTTATCGCGACCTATTTTTTAATAACATTGAAGGTTTTATATCATCAGGTTTTCCGGTATTAAAAACGTTATATACCCAGAAGCAATGGCAAGTCCTCGTACGCCAGTTTTTTAGCGAATATGATTGTCATTCGCCGTACTTTTTAGACATAGCAGGGGAGTTTATTAATTACTTATCAAGTGATTATAAAATGAAAAAATACGATCCCGTGTTTATGCTAGAGCTTGCCCATTATGAATGGGTAGAGCTAGATGTATCCATTGCACACGAAGATGAGCAAGAGAAAAAATTACAAACAACAGCGCTCACTAGTTCAGCTTTATATTTATCGAAAACGGCAAGAAATTTAAGTTATCAATTTCCGGTTCAAAATATTAGCAATCGCTTTAAACCAAAAGAGCCATCACCTCAGCCTAATTATTTTGTTGTATATAGAGATGAAGATGATGACGTTCAATTTCTGGCTACGAATGCGATGACAGCTTTGCTATTGTCAATCATAGAGGCAAGCGAAGGCGCGACATTTGACGACGTCTGCCAACAGGTATTAGCTCATGCACCACAATTTAATGCAGAGCAAATTGCTCAAGGTGCACTGGTTACTCTTAATGCTATGGTTGAACGAGGAGTAATTGTGACAAAAAATCAAGACTAAGGTCTTTATTGATGATTTTACATCGTCTATTATGGCAGCCTTATTTGCCGTGCTTAATAAAAGGTTGTACCAATGTCAGATGATAAAGACTTTAAAGATCCGTTCAACGCTACTTACTTTCTTGCTTTTTTAGCTGTATTTGCAGGGATTGGTTGTTTAAATGCAATATTAGGCTGGATCACTAGCTTAACGTAAAATGTATAGCGTTTATTAAGGCTGTTGCTAACTTCAGCCTTGAACCACTTTATTTTAATTACCCCTTCCATATTTAATACTTCTTTTATAATAACGCCAAACTCGCAATTAAAGGTTAGTTAAGGTTATAATCACCTGCTTTGTAATATAAACAATTGAGCAGTTAAAATTATGACTCAAGTAACACCAGCAATTATCAAAAACAGCATAACTACAATTGCTGATTATCCAAAAGCGGGCATTATGTTTCGCGATGTAACCACTTTAATGGCAAATCCAGAAGCCTTTAAAGCAACTATTGACGCGTTTATCGCAGAATATAAAGATCAGGGCTTTACTAAAATCATAGGCACAGAATCACGTGGTTTTATTTTTGGTGCGCCATTGTCTTATGCGTTAGGCATTCCGTTTATTCCAGTACGTAAACCAGGTAAGTTACCACGCGAAGTTATTCGCCAAGATTACTTACTTGAGTACGGTGAAGACACGCTAGAACTGCATGTAGATGCAATTGTACCTGGCGACAAAGTATTACTAGTTGATGACTTATTAGCAACTGGTGGCACAATTGAAGCCACTGCTAAGTTAGTTAATAAACTAGGTGGCGAAGCCACAGATGCAGCATTTGTTGTATCACTACCAGAACTTGGTGGCGAGCAGCGCATCAAAAAAATGGGTATTAAAATCCTAAAATTGGTTGAATTCGAAGGCGAGTAATCGATGAGTTATCAGGTTCTAGCGAGAAAATGGCGTCCTCAAACCTTTCATGAATTGGTTGGGCAGTCTCATGTTAAGCAAGCGCTTGTAAATGCGCTTACGCAAAATAGACTGCATCACGCTTATTTATTCACTGGAACCCGCGGTGTAGGTAAAACCACCATTGCACGTATTTTTGCTAAAAGCTTAAATTGCGATGAAGGTATATCTGCAAATCCGTGTGGACAATGTAGCAGCTGTTTGGATATAGAAGCAGGGCGCTACATTGACCTACTCGAAATAGATGCGGCTTCTCGTACAAAAGTAGAAGACACTCGCGAAATACTTGATAATGTTCAATATGCACCAACGCGTGGACGTTATAAAGTATACCTAATCGATGAAGTTCACATGCTTTCTAAGCACAGCTTTAACGCGCTTTTAAAAACGCTTGAAGAGCCACCAGAGCATGTGAAATTTTTATTGGCGACCACCGATCCTCAAAAATTACCAGTTACTATATTATCTCGCTGTCTACAATTTAACTTAAATGCCTTGTCGCAAAGTGAAATTAAAACACAGCTTGAACACGTACTTACTCAAGAGCAGCTTAGCTTTGATACCGATGCACTTAGCATTATTTCAAAAGCCGCTGATGGCAGTATGCGTGATGCACTTAGCTTAACCGACCAAGCTATTGCGCAAACAAATGGTGATATTAATAATCAAGCAGTACAAACAATGCTTGGTTTAATGGATACTCATTATAGCCAAAGCTTGCTTGCAGCATTACTTGCACAAGATGGCGCTGCGCTAATGGATGAGATTGCGCAGGTGGCAAGTCGTAATCCTAATTATGTGGCATTGCTTGATGATTTAATTGCACTTACGCATTTGACTCAACTAACCCAGTTAGTGCCTGAAGCGGCAGGGCTAGATGAAAAAAATGTAGATTATATTGCTTATGTTGCACAACATACGAGCCCACAACAAATTCAAATTTATTATCAGTTACTGTTAAATGGTAAAAAAGATTTACAATGGGCACCAGAGCCTCGCTTAGGTTTTGAAATGATAATGCTAAGATTATTAGCATTTAAGCCTTCAGATGTGCAACAAACTGTACACACAGCAAACGAAGAGCCGGCCCCAAATAAACAAGGCCGTGCAAATGCACTGCGAGATATATTAAATAAAAATAAAACATCGCAAAACACCGTAGATGGCCAAAGTAGTGTCCCTGTAAACAATACTAAGCCAGTTAGCAATGCAGAGCAGCCTAAAACCGTTGAGATAGAGCCTTCAGCTAACGCTGCCGCTCAGTCATCAAATAATGAAGTTGTGCAAAGTAATAATGAGCCTGCTCAAGTTGCAGTAGAGCAACCGGTTCAACAAAGTGAAAACGCTTCAAAGCAACAGGCTTTAGCTAAAGAGCAACCACAAACCAATGTTGTTTCAGATGCTCAAGCCCAGCGACAAAGTGAAGATGAAGCTTATATGCTCCATAGTGATGCTGAACAAACGCTGGCCTCGCAATTTGACGATATAATGAGTAGCGCTGTAGATCAGGGTTTTAAACCTGCACCTACTGCAAACTCAGAGTCTTCACCAGAGCCCTTAACAAATCACAATGCAAGTACGCCAATAGCTGAACAAGAAGCGCAGGCGCAATCTGCCATTGCTCGTATTTTACGTGACAGAAACATATCCGGTGCGGGTAGGTTATCAAGCAAGAGTACAAGCACCTCTGCAAATAATGTAGCAGCGCAGCCAAATCAAGCGCCCGCTAAAAAGCCAGAACATCACGCAAGAATGCCTAAAGCTCAAAGTGTTAACCAAGGTAGCACCGCTGAAAATACAAACGAGCTCAACAGCGTTTCAAGCGTAGCACCTAGCGATCCCCCACCTTGGGTGACTGATAGTGCAGGTGCAAGTGAAAAAAAGCATGAGCTCCCACCAACAGGGAGCGAAAGCCAGGCACATGGTCACGCTAATACAAAACCAGCACGAAAAGTTGATTTTAAAGAAAAACATCAAACAATTACCGAAAATTTAGCGCCAGAGCTACTTGAGCAAATAAATCCTCAAAAAGTACCTGAAGCAGCGCCCGAGGAAATTAGTATTCCCGTGCCTGATGATTTTCAAAGTCCAATCAGTGAAATTAGATTTGCACATCAACAAGATGAATGGGCTTATTTAATTAAACGTATGGGACTGGGTGGTCGTATGCGCCAATTTGCGTTGCATTCAATATTTACCAAGCAAGGCAACAGTTTACATATAGACGTTGATGAATCACAAAAGCATTTAGATACACCGATGCTTCGCCAAAGATTAGATGCCGCATTGTCGAGTATTTATGAGCATAACGTGTCGTTAAGTATTAATTTTGCTAAGGGAGTTATTGATTCTCCTTATCTTATTCAGCAAAAAATAGATGCAGGACGTCATCAACAAGCAATCGATGTGATCACATCGGATGAAAACATAGTACAATTTCAGCAAGTATTTAGCGCCGAAATTGACGAAAACAGTATTCAGGCATTGTAATTACTTACAATCGCCCTTATGTTCATGTTAATTAATGTATTAAAAGAAAGAGAGAAAGTTATGTTTAAAGGTGGAATGGGCAACATGATGAAGCAAGCGCAGCAAATGCAAGATCGCATGCAAAAAGCCCAAGACGAAATCGCAACTCTTGAAGTTGTTGGTGAAGCCGGTGCAGGTTTAGTTAAAGTAACTATGCTTGGTAACCACAATGTACGTCGTGTTCAGCTTGATGAAAGCTTGATGGAAGACGACAAAGACATGATTGAAGACTTACTTGCAGCAGCATGTAACGATGCTGTTCGCCGTGTTGCAGAAGAAACACAAGAGCGTATGGGTAAAGTAACTGGCGGTATGCAATTACCACCAGGTATGAAAATGCCGTTTTAAGTAAATAATGCAACTTTCAGATAGTTTAAATCAGCTTATAGAAGCACTGCGCTGTCAACCGGGCATTGGTCCAAAGTCAGCGCAACGTATTGCTTTTCACCTGCTTGAGCGCGACCGAAAGGGAGGCACTCAGCTGGGCAATGCACTCACTAAAGCAATGACCGCCATAGGGCACTGTCAGTCTTGTCGTACTTTTTGCGAACAAGCTCAGTGCGATATTTGTTTAAGTACAAAACGCCAAGACAGCGGTATATTATGTGTTGTTGAATCGCCTACTGACGTACTTGCCATCGAGCAAACAGGTCAGTATTTAGGTCTATACTTTGTATTAATGGGTCACTTATCGCCAATAGACGGTATTGGTCCTAAAGAGATTGGCTTAGATGTTTTAGAGCAAAAGCTTGCCCAAGGCGATATTAATGAGGTTATTTTAGCGACTAACCCTACCGTTGAAGGCGATACTACCGCACATTATATTGCTCAGCTTTGTCATAAATACAAAGTCGGCGCTTCACGTATTGCCCATGGTATTCCTGTGGGAGGTGAGCTTGATTTAGTAGATGGTAGAACACTTATGCATGCCTTTAGCGGCAGGCGCCTAGTTACTCAAGACTAGCTCTAAGTCACTATTTGAAAACAAATTACAAAAGCCTACATGATTAAATCATGTAGGCTTTTTCGTTTTTAAGGTAAGCTTAGAAACAATTTAATATATTTTTGGGCTATGTCTCTAATTAGTAAGGAATACAATGAAAGATAACCAACCCTATCAAGGTGCATTACTAGGTAGTAAGCGTTTTTTACCGCTTTTTATTACGCAGTTTTTCTCAGCGATAAACGATAACGTGTATAAGCAATCAGTGCTTATTCTATTAATATTTCAGGCTGCAACGCTTGCAGATGGCGCACTTTATTCAAATATTGCTGCTGGGTTATTTATTCTTCCGTTCTTTTTATTTTCAGGGATGGCAGGGCAGCTTGCAGAAAAAACAGAAAAATCAAAATTGATTAGAATCGTAAAACTATGTGAAATCCCTATTATGGTTGTAGGGGCAGTTTCTATTTTAACGCAGTATGTGTGGCTAATGTTAGCCACCGTATTTTTAATGGGCGTGCAAAGTACGTTTTTTGGTCCATTAAAATATTCTATTTTACCGCAGCACGTAGCACCTAATGAATTAACAAAAGCGAATGGTTTGGTTGAATCAGGCACGTTTGTGGCCATACTAATGGGTACAATTTTTGGCACTTATTATATTACTCAATCAGTAGGGCCTACGCTTATAAGTATTGCAGTATTAGTATTGGCTGTGATGGGTTATGTGAGCAGTCGCTTTATACCCACTAGTGAAGCGAACGAGCCTAACTTAAAATTTACCTATAATATATTTTCATCCACAAAAAACGTATTTTCAGCACTTAATTCGCAAACAGAATCAGTTGGTAAATCAGTCCTCGGGATCAGTTGGTTTTGGTTAATTGGCGCCATCGTTTTAACATCCCTACCAAATTATGTAAAACACACAATGGGTGGTGATGAACTGGTTGTCACTAGCGCGCTTGTTGTGTTTTCACTAAGTATTGCGATTGGTTCGTTACTGTGTGAAAAGCTTTCTCGCTCACGAATAGAATTAGGAATTGTGCCTTTTGGCGCTATTTTAATTACCTTGTTTTTATACTTACTGAGCCAAGAGCCAGCCATTAGCTCTTATTTACCGCAAAACCTTGAGTTAATGACGCTTCAGGAGCTATTAAAAACAGGCGATATGGTGTGGCACTTTGTATGGATGGCAGGCATTGGTATTGGCTCTGGTTTTTACACTGTACCGCTGTATGCGCTTATTCAACAGCGTACTGAAGAGTCGAGTCGCTCACGAGTTATAGCGGCTAACAATGTATTAAATGCACTGTTTATGGTGGGCAGTGCTGTTTTAAGTATTGTTACGCTGTCTGTTTTTCAGTGGAGTATTTCAGAGTTGCTACTGTTACTTGCTGGGCTAAACTTACTTATCTCTGTTTATATTTATACCAAAGTACCAGAGTTCTTTTTACGATTTATTATATATATTTTAGCTATTTGTATGTACAGAGTGCGTACAAAAGGTGAAAGTAATATACCTGATGCAGGCGCTGCGGTTGTCGTGTGTAATCATGTCAGCTTTGTTGATTGGATGTTTATTTTAGCCGCATCACCAAGGCCTATCCGGTTTATGGTATTTGCCCCTATTTATTATTCGCCGGCCCTACATTGGTTATTTAAAATGGCCAAGGCTATTCCCATTAACAGTGAAAAAACGAATCCAGAAGCGTTTAAAAAAGCCTTTGACGAAGTGGCTGCTGCGCTTAATAAAGGCGAACTTGTTGGTATTTTCCCTGAAGGAAAACTAACCAGTGACGGCTCAGTGGATATTTTTCGCCGTGGAATAGAGCGCATTATTGAGCGCTCACCTGTGCCCGTTATTCCTGTGCACTTAGGGGGTTTATGGGGCAGCATGTTTAGTCGTAAAGCTAAATGGCAATTGCCTCGATTAAAATGGTCTTTGGTGTCGGTTGCAGTCGGTGCCCCGATTGCTGCTGATAAAGTAGTAGCAGATGATTTACGTGAAAAAGTATTGGCTTTAAAAGCGCTTCATTCAAAAGATAGTGACTAATTTAATGATTAACTTAATGGCTAACTCAACATCACATACACCTTCAGAACAACCCATTATAGTTGATGATTTTGTAGCCCCTAAGTGCGACGGGTTTATTGAAATATTATATCAAGATGACGATATTTTACTGATCAATAAACCCAGTGGACTATTAAGTTTATCAGGTAAAAACCCGCTTAACTGGGACTCAGTGCATTACCGCTTAGTAAATGGTCAAAAGGGCTTAACAGCTGCATTTGCAGAGGCTAAGTTACCGCATCGGCTAGATTTGGGCACATCGGGCATTATGATTGTTGGATTAAACGCGATTGCGTCAAAGCACCTTAATAAGCAATTTCAAGCGCGTACTATTCAAAAGCGTTATGTAGCCATATTAGAGGGATGCTTGGCTGTTGATGAAGGGCAAATTACTGCGCCAATTGCTAAAGATAAACTGCTTTTTCCGCGTGTTAAAATTTGCCAATCGACAGGTAAAACAGCGGTGAGTGAATATAAAGTACTTGAGCGGCTCAGGCAACCGTGCAGAACCTTAGTGCAATTTACACCTATTACTGGGCGTACTCACCAATTAAGGATACACAGCCAGTTTATAGGGCACCCAATTTTAGGCTGTGATTTATATAAAAGTGCGCAAAGTGAACATATGGCAGGGCGGTTACAATTACATGCCAGCGATTTATATTTTGAACATCCAACAACAGGTGAAAAGATTCATATTAATTGTCCGCATTCGTTTTAAACAAATTAATGGTTCTTTGTTTTCGTTTCACCTTTTTTAAATTTTTCCCTTGAAGTTCTAACACCTCACCCCATATTAAGTGCATAACGCAGACACTTTGCAAATTGGAGATATATAAATGACTGCAGCACAAAAAGAAACATTAGGCTTTCAAACAGAAGTAAAACAATTATTAAACTTAATGATTCATTCTCTTTATTCTAATAAAGAAATATTTTTACGTGAGCTTGTGTCAAATGCATCAGACGCAGCAGACAAGTTACGCTTTTTAGCATTATCTCAAGGTGACCTTTACCAAGGTGATGCCGATTTACGTGTTCGTATTAGTGCAGATAAAGAAGCAAATACAATTACCATTTCAGATAATGGTATTGGTATGACGCGAGATGAAATCATTAGCTCATTAGGTACTATTGCAAAGTCAGGTACTGCTGAGTTTTTCAAAAACTTAACAGGCGATCAAAGTAAAGATTCACAGTTAATTGGTCAATTTGGTGTAGGTTTTTACTCTGCATTTATTGTTGCTGATTTAGTAACTGTTCGTACACGCAAAGCCGGTGAAACAACCGCATACGAGTGGGAATCTCAAGGTGAAGGCGAATACACACTTCAAGAAATTGAAAAAGAAGGCCGTGGTACCGACATTATTTTACATCTTCGCGATGAAGAAAAAGAATTTGCTGATGACTGGCGCCTACGTAGTATCGTTACTAAATACTCTGATCACATCTCAACGCCAGTACAAATGTTTAAAGCAGAAGTGCCAGAATCTGAAGGTGAAGACGGCGAAAAAATTCCAGCAGTACCAGGTGAGTGGGAAAGCATTAACCGCGCGACTGCATTGTGGACACGCGATAAATCAGAGCTTTCTGATGATGAATACAAAGAGTTTTACAAGCATGTAAGCCATGATTGGGAAGAGCCACTTAGCTGGGCACATAATAAGGTTGAAGGTAAAACTGAATACACTAGCCTTTTATATATTCCTAAAAAAGCACCTTTCGACTTATGGAACCGTGAACGTCAAAGTGGTTTAAAACTTTACGTACAACGTGTGTTTGTAATGGATGATGCTGAGCAATTCATGCCAAGCTACCTTCGCTTTGTAAAAGGCTTACTAGATTCAAACGATTTACCACTGAACGTATCTCGTGAAATTCTACAAGACAACAAAGTAACGCAAGCTATTCGTAAAGGGTGTACATCGCGTATTATTAAAATGCTTGAGCGTATGGCTAAAAACAAAGCTGACGATTACCAAGTATTTTGGAACGAGTTTGGTCAAGTAATGAAAGAAGGCCCAGCTGAAGATGCTGCAAATAAAGAAGCTATTTGTAAGCTACTTCGTTTTTCTTCGACACACACTGATTCAGAAACACAAGATGTGTCGCTTGAGCAATATGTTGAACGCATGAACGAAGGCCAAGACAAAATTTACTACGTAGTAGCTGATACATTCACCGCTGCGAAAAACTCACCGCATTTAGAGATTTTCCGCAAAAAAGGCATTGAAGTATTACTACTAAGTGACCGTGTTGACGAGTGGATGATGAGCCACTTAACTGAATTTGCTGATAAGCAACTACAGTCGATCACACGTGGTGACTTAGATTTAGGTAAGCTTGACGACGAAGAAACTAAAAAAGCGCAAGAAGAGTCTGAAAAAGAAATGGCTGGCCTTGTTGAACGTATTAAAACAGCACTAGGTGATGACGTTAAAGAAGTGCGCTTTACGCACCGCTTAACAGATTCTCCAGCATGTGTTGTAAGCGACGACAACGACATGAGCTCACAAATGCAAAAGCTAATGGAATCTGTTGGTCAAGCAGCCCCTGAAGCAAAACCTGTGTTTGAGCTAAACCCAGAGCATCAACTTGTTAAGCACTTAAATGACGAACAAGATGAAGATAAGTTTGCGCAGTGGTCACACGTTTTACTAGATCAAGCACTACTTGCAGAACGCGGTACACTTAAAGATCCAACAGGATTTGTTACTCGCTTAAATAAATTGATGCTTGAACTAAGTAAATAAGTAAATAAGCAAATAGCTATTTACTCAGTTAATAAAGTATAAATTATGTACTTTAAATAAAAGGGAACGTGTGTTCCCTTTTTTAATGCCCTGTAAACACCCAACGGCTCATCAATTAGTATAAGTTGCTTGAGTATCGGCGGCGCTTGTGGAAGAATTCAGGCTTTAAAATAAATATCCATACTAGGGGACAATAATATGCGCATTATTCTTTTGGGCGCGCCGGGTGCAGGTAAAGGTACTCAAGCTCAGTTTTTAATGGACAAATACGGTATTCCACAAATTTCTACTGGCGATATGTTACGTGCGGCAATTAAAGAAGGCACGCCACTGGGTCTAGAAGCAAAAAAAGTAATGGATGCTGGTCAACTAATTTCTGACGATATTATTATTGGTTTAGTTAAAGAGCGTATTACTAAAGCGGATTGTGAGAAAGGTTTTTTACTTGATGGCTTCCCGCGTACAATCCCGCAAGCGGATGCAATGAAAGAAAATGGCGTAGTGGTTGATCACGTTATTGAATTTGACGTGGCTGATGAAGTCATTGTTGAGCGTATGGGCGGACGTCGCGTTCATCCTGGTTCTGGTCGTGTTTACCACGTTGTTTATAATCCACCAAAAGTGGAAGGTAAAGACAACGAAACTGGGGATGACTTAATTGTTCGCGCTGATGATACTGAAGAAACAGTACGTAAACGTTTAGGTATTTACCATGAGCAAACTATGCCATTGGTTGATTACTATCAAGCAGAAGCGGCTGCTGGTAATACTCAATACCATAAACTAGATGGTACACAAGCTGTTGAAACTGTTAGCCAACAACTTGGTGAACTTTTAGGTTAATTATAAAAGCACATTAAAAAACCGCCAATTGGCGGTTTTTTGTTTTAAGGCTATTTAGCATTGCTTAATTAGTGCTACTTAATGGACTTTACAATGTTTTAAGTTTCTCAATTACGCTGTTGTATTCTGGTTCAGTTGAAAGGCTACTAACTAACTGTTTATAAATGACGTTATGGCTTTCATCTAAAATAAAGACTGTTCGCGTTAGTAAGCCCATATCTTTAATAATCAATCCGTATTTCTGACCAAAATCACGCCAAACAGAATCTGATAACGTAGTGATTTTATCGATATTTTCAGCTTTGCAAAAACGCTTTTGAGCAAATGGTAAATCAGCACTAATTGTTAGCATAACTACACTTGGGAATTGTGAGGCTACTTTTTCATTAAAGTGCTTAGTTTGCAGGCTACAAATGCCTGTATCTAGGCTGGGTACTACACTTATTAATACAGCTTGGCCTTTATAATCCTCAAGTGTCACTGGAATAAAGTTGTCATCAACAACTTTGAAATTTGGCGCACTATCTCCAATTGAGATACCTTGACCTAATAAAGTGACTGGTTTGCCTTGCGCGGATACTTTTCCTGCATCAAGTGTGTTTTCTGGATAGTCGGCTGCAATAGCCACAGAACAAAATGCACTCAAAGCAAAGGCAAGTGAACGTAACATAAGGTATTTCCTTTTAAATTAACGCAATGGGCGTCAGTGTATTATACTGGGCTTTAGTTACCAAGTGATTAAACCTGCTTAATAGAGTGGGTATTAGCTCTGAAATATAAAAATTGTAACTATGCTAAACTTTGATTAACATGAAGTTACAAAAGATATCTTCAATAATAAAAATAAAAACCATCATAAAATGATTTTAATGCTCATTACTGGTTTAGAAACAGAGAGATAATATGTCAACATCGGTATTAATATGTGATGACTCGAAATTAGCTAGACGTCAGTTGGCTCGCTCATTACCTGAAGATTGGGACATTAAAGTAGAATTTGCACTTGACGGCGTTGATTGTATAAAGCAAATAAAGTTAATTGAACCAGAGATACTTTTTCTCGATTTAAACATGCCAGAAATGGACGGTTATGAAGTATTAATCGCTATGAAAGAACAGGGGCTTAATATTCTCACTGTTGTTGTCTCTGGTGATATACAACCAAGTGCACACCAAAGAGTGCTTGAGCTTGGTGCTATCGATTTTATTCAAAAACCATGTTCCCCCGAAAAACTAGCCAGCATAATTGAACACCATGGGATTAAAGATAAAGCCATGCGTGAGCGTCTCTCTCATTCGCTAGGAGAGCAAGTCGACCCTGATGTTCGGGATATATACCAAGAGCTAACTAATGTTGCTATGGGGCAGGCTGGGGATTTACTTGCACGTCTTCTTAATGTATTTGTAGAGTTACCAATTCCTAATGTGAATATTTTGGAAGTTAATGAACTCGATATGGCGCTGCAGTCTATAGATAATAACGCAGCTACATCGGGTGTGTGCCAGGGCTTTATTGGCGGTGGTATTTCGGGCGAGGCGCTATTACTTTTAAATGATTCAAGCTTTAAAGAAATAGCTTCTTTGATGAACTATGACGGCGAGTTAAACGATAAAGTTGAACTTGAGCTGCTTATGGATATTAGTAATATTTTGATAGGCGCTATTTTAACGGGTCTTTCAAAACAGCTCGATATGTCATTTAGTCAAGGGCACCCGATTGTACTTGGCCAACACAGAGATGTGTCTGAGCTGGTTAAATCAAACAAGTCACGTTGGCAACGCACCCTTGCAATAGAGATTAGTTACGGTATTGAAAACCATGATATAAATTGCGACCTCATGCTGTTATTTACTGAAGATTCACTTAAAACTTTGAAATACAAAGTTGCTTACCTATTAGAAGATTAAGTTATGGCCGCTGATTTAGAAATGAATGAGATCCATTGGTTAATGGATATGTTTAATACCGTTGATGTAGGCCTTGTGGTACTCGATAGGGATTATAAGGTGTGTGTATGGAATGGTTTTATGGAAAACCATTCAGGGCTTCTACCAAGCGCAGTAAAAGATAAAGATCTATTTGATTTATTTCCAGCAATAGACGAAAAATGGTTTAGAAGTAAATCTGAGTCGGTTTTTGTTTTAAAAAACCGCTCTTTTACGATTTGGGAGCAGCAGCCATACATTTTTAGGTTTAAAAATTATCGACCTATTACTGGTAAAGCTGATTACATGTATCAAAATGCGACATTCATCCCTCTTACCAATACGATGGGCGAAGTTAGCCACATTTGTATTATTTTATATGATGTAACAGATGTCGCGGTAAATAAAAAAGAGCTTGAAGAGTTAAATAAAAAATTAGAACAAGTAAGTCAAACAGATAGCTTAACGCAGCTTGCAAACCGTGGACACTGGGAAGGTACGCTACGCCAAGAGTTTTTAAGAGTTAAGCGAAGTGGTGGCTGTAGTACATTATTAATGTTTGATATTGATCACTTTAAAAAAATAAATGATGAATATGGTCATAGCTGTGGTGATGAATCGCTTCGTCATTTGTCTAACTTACTACGTACGACGCTGCGCGAGACTGATGTTGCAGGGCGTTATGGCGGTGAAGAGTTTGCAGTGACATTGCTTGATACAGATAAAGAAGGCGCTTTTGTATTTGCTGAGCGTTTAAGGGTATTGATTGAAACTAACCCTGTTAAGTATAAACACTTTGAAATAACAATGACGGTAAGTATAGGGCTGGCTGGTAGCAGTAATGATTTTAAAAATCATGAGCGCTGGATAGAGGCTGCAGATAAAGCACTGTACCAGTCTAAAAATACAGGGCGAAATAAAGTAATAGCTTACGAAGATATAAAAAATGACGCTTAAGCGTCATTTTTTATATCCAGAATTTAGGGTTAAATAATACCGTGTTTTTATAATTTGCTGAGCAAACCCAATCAGTATGAAAATTATATTGCCCTTTATTATTGTGTTGTGTGTCGAGAGTCATCTATTGGGCATTGATCAATCATTGAAACCTCACCAGAATTTGACTCTTGCTCTAGTTTTACTTTAAAGCCCCATAATCTGTAAAGATGCTTAAGCACTTCCTCGTGCGAGTTTGCTAAAGGAATATTGTTATGAGGTACATAGCGTAGGGTTAATGAACGGTCACCTCTAATATCAACATCATACACTTGAATGTTAGGCTCATGATTACTTAAATTGTACTGCGCTGAGAGTGCTTCTCTCACTGCCTTATAGCCGTTGTCGTTATGTATTGCGCCAATTTCTAAATGGGGATTATTAGTATGATCAATAATAGTAAATAATTTAAAATCACGAATTAACTTAGGCGATAAAAACTGGCTAATAAAACTCTCATCCTTAAAGTTTTCCATTGCAAAATGCAGTGTATCTAGCCAGTTACTACCTGCATATTCAGGAAACCAGCGTTTATCTTCTTCAGTTGGGTGTTCACATATTCTGCGAATATCAACCATCATATTAAAGCCTAAAGCATATGGGTTAATGCCTGAATAATATTTACTGTTATAAGGTGGCTGATAAACTACGTTGGTGTGGCTTTGTAGAAACTCTAACATGAAAGAGTCGGTGAGCTTTCCCTCATCATATAAGTGATTAAGGATGGTGTAATGCCAAAAAGTTGCCCAGCCTTCGTTCATTACTTGAGTTTGTTTTTGTGGGTAAAAGTATTGCGAAATTTTACGTACAATACGTATCACTTCACGTTGCCAAGAATCGAGTAATGGGGCATTTTTTTCAATAAAATACAAAATATTTTCTTGAGGTTCAGAAGGGAAATGGCGGACTTTCTTTTTGGTTTCTTGCTGTTGCTCAGGAATAGTTCGCCATAATTCGTTTACTTGCGATTGAAGGTAGTCTTCGCGCTCTTGTTGGCGTTTTTGCTCTTCAAATAGCGATATTTGTTGTGGACGTTTGTAGCGATCGACCCCGTAATTCATTAATGCATGACATGAGTCGAGTAGGGCTTCTACTTGTGTAATACCATGCTTTTCTTCACAGCGGCTTATGTAGTTTTTAGCAAATACCAAGTAATCAATAATTGAACCTGCATCGGTCCAGGTTTTAAATAAGTAATTACCTTTAAAAAATGAGTTATGTCCGTAACACGCATGTGCCATTACAAGCGCTTGCATAGGTAGGGTGTTTTCTTCCATTAAGTACGCAATACAAGGGTCTGAATTTATCACTATTTCGTAAGCGAGACCCATTTGTCCGCGCTTATAATTTTGCTCTGTTTGAATGAACTTTTTACCGTACGACCAATGACTGTAGCCAATAGGCATACCAACACTTGAGTAAGCATCCATCATTTGCTCTGCGGTTATCACTTCAATTTGATTAGGGTAGGTGTCTAACCTATAGTGAGCTGCAACACGAGCAATTTCACCTTGGTACTCATCTAATAAATCAAAGGTCCAATCTGGGCCATCACTCAATCGTTTATCATTCATAATGTTACCTCGCTTTTGGCTATGCAGAGTTTTGCTGTTGACGACCTTTTTTAAATAGCTCCCTAAAAATTGGGTAAATATCTTCAACGCTTTGAATATGCTGTATGGCGAAATTATTATGGCTGTGTGTTATAGATTCATATTCGCGCCATAGGCTTTGATGAGCACGAGTGGTTATTTCAATATAAGCAAAATAACGTACTGCGCTTAAGAGCTTATTACGTAATATTTCACCACACTGCGGGGTGTCGTCCGCCCAGTTATCGCCATCAGAGGCTTGTGCGGCGTATACATTCCACTCATTTGCGTGATAACGCTCTTTTATTATTTCGTTCATTAATTTAAGTGCGCTTGAAACAATAGTGCCGCCAGTTTCTTGGGAGTAAAAAAACTCTTGTTCGTCTACTTCTTTAGCTTGTGTGTGGTGGCGAATATAAACAACTTCTATGTCTTTATAACTGCGGGTTAAAAATTGATAGAGCAAAATATAAAAACGCTTTGCCATGTCTTTTGTTGGCTGATCCATTGAGCCTGACACATCCATAATACAAAACATCACGGCTTTGCTGGTGGGGTGAGGGCGCTTTTCGTAATTACGAAAACGTAAATCGTAGTTATCAATAAACGGAACTGACTTAATTTGCACTTTTAATGCTGCAATTTCTTTTTGTAACAAAGCAATTGCCGCTTTATCGTTATGTGGACCAGCAAGCAGCAGAGCAAGTTGTTCTTCGAGCTCTTTTAAACGGCGTTTTTTACCTGCACTCATGGCAACACGCCGTGCAAGCGAGCCTTGAAGAGAGCGTACAATGTCAATATTACTTGGCATGCCGTCGCTACAAAATCCTGCGCGATGGGTTTTCATTTGCACTAACTTATCAAGTTGGTTTTCTTGTAAGTTAGGAAGTTCTAGATCTTCAAACAGTAAATCAAGGTATTCATCTTTTGATATTGAAAATACAAACTCATCTTGTCCCTCGCCCGAATCGCTGGCGTCACCTTCACCGGCACCACCGCCTTGTCCGCCTTTAGGGCGCTCAATTTTATCACCTGTAGAAAACTGATCGTTACCAGGGTGAATTTGTTCTCTATTCCCGCCTTGCCCTTGATGAAATGTAGGTTCGCTGATATCGCGTTGTGGAATAGAAATACTCTCACCAGAGCTTGAATCGGTAACGCTGCGTTTGTTAATCGCATCTGAAACCGCTTCTTTAATTTGTTTTTTATAGCGCCTAATAAAGCGCTGGCGATTAAGCGTACTTTTATTTTTTCCGTTTAAACGCCTATCTATAAAATGCGCCATATTGACCTCCTATATACTACGACTATGAAGGTTATTGCGATTTTCTAACCCGTAAATACCACTCAGAAAGCAAGCGAACTTGTTTTTGTGTATAGCCTTTTTCGACCATACGGTTCACAAAGTCTTCGTGCTTTTGCTGATCCTCTGCAGACGTTTTAGTATTAAACGAAATAACGGGTAGTAAATCTTCGGTATTAGAGAACATTTTTTTCTCAATCACCGTGCGTAGTTTTTCGTAGCTTGTCCATAGTGGGTTTTTGCCGTTGTTGTGTGCACGGGCACGCAGTACAAAGTTCACTATTTCATTACGAAAATCTTTAGGATTAGAAATACCCGCTGGCTTTTCTATTTTTTCAAGTTCAGCGTTTAGCGCTGCGCGGTCAAATAGTTGTCCTGTATCGGGGTCTCGATATTCTTGGTCTTGTATCCAAAAATCTGCATAAATAACATACCGGTCAAAAATATTTTGTCCGTATTCTGAGTACGATTCTAGATAAGCGGTTTGCAGTTCTTTACCTATAAACTCGATATATTGTGGAATTAAATAGCCTTTTAAAAAGCTTAAATAACGCTCTTCTATTTCACTTGAAAATTGCTCGCGCTCTATCTGTTGCTCAAGCACATAGAACAAATGCACCGGATTTGCAGCAACTTCAGTGGTATCAAAGTTAAACACTCGGGACAAAATTTTAAACGCAAAGCGGGTAGAGAGCCCCGTCATACCTTCATCAACACCTGCGTAATCACGATACTCTTGATACGATTTTGCTTTAGGGTCGGTGTCTTTTAGGGTCTCGCCATCGTATACCCGCATTTTAGAATAGATACTTGAATTTTCTGGCTCTTTTAAACGTGATAGCGTCGTAAATTGCGCCAATGTTTTAAGTGTACCCGGTGCACATGGCGCGTTGTATAGCTCGCTGTGCTCAAGTAATTTGTCGTAAATTTTAATTTCTTCAGTTACACGTAAGCAATAAGGGACTTTTACAATATAAACACGGTCTAAAAATGCTTCGTTGTTTTTATTGTTTTTAAAGGTTTGCCACTCAGACTCATTCGAGTGAGCGAGGATCATGCCATTAAAGGGCAGGGCACTAATGCCTTCTGTGCCGTTATAGTTACCTTCTTGGGTGGCGGTAAGTAAAGGATGCAGCACTTTAATAGGCGCTTTAAACATTTCTACAAATTCCATCAGCCCTTGGTTAGCTAAACATAAAGAGCCAGAGTAGGCGTATGCATCAGGATCGTTTTGGGCAAAGTGCTCAAGCTGGCGAATATCGACCTTACCAACCAGTGCTGAAATATCTTGGTTGTTTTCATCTCCTGGTTCGGTTTTGGCAATGCCTATTTGGTTTAAAATAGAAGGGTAGCGTTTAACCACTCTAAACTGGCTAATATCACCATTGAACTCTTTTAAGCGTTTGCCAGCCCAAGGCGACATAATGGTTTTTAAGTAGCGCGGTTTAATATCGTATTCTTTGCTGAGTACGTCTGCATCTTCGATAGGATCAAACAAGGAGAGGGGGTGGTCGTTTACAGGAGACCCTTTAATTGAATAAATAGGCACTTGTTGCATTAAATACTTTAGTTTTTCAGCAATGGATGATTTACCCCCACCAACAGGTCCAAGTAAATAAAGCACTTGTTTGCATTCTTCTAGCCCCTGAGCCGCATGTTTTAAATAAGAGACTATTTGCTCAATGGCGTCTTCCATACCATAAAAATCAGCAAAGGCAGGGTAGCGCGCAACTACTCTATTTGAAAATAATCGACTTAGTCGTGCATCCGTTGCGGTATCTACCATGTGTGGTTCGCCAATTGCCATGAGTAGGCGTTCTGGTGCGCTGGCGTAGGCAGACTTATCGGTTTTACAAATCTCAAGAAATTCAGCGATACTGTATTCTTCTTCCTGTGCCGCTTCGTATCGTGCTTGGTAATGCTCAAAAATCGTCATAATAACCTCCGAAACCCACTGTAAAAAGGTGCTTACCTTTTAAAGTCTAGTCACGAATGTGTATTTTTGTGCAATAAAATTAAAAATTTAAGTGAAAAAAGATCATGTTACTAAAAGCGTTTTATTAAATGATGAGGCGCTTAGGTGTGATAAACAAGAAACAAAAAAAGACGCCTAAGCGTCTTTTTTACATTAGCGTTTAAAGGCTAATTAAGCGAAGTTAGCGTTCGCGAATTCCCAGTTAACAAGCGACCAAAAACCTTTAAGGTAATCTGGACGAACGTTACGGTAATCGATGTAGTAAGCGTGTTCCCATAAATCCACTGTAAGGATTGGAGTAACGCCATCATCAGTTAATGGTGTAGCAGCGTTAGATGTATTAACGATGTCTAGTGAACCATCAGCAAGCTTAACTAACCACGTCCAGCTTGAACCAAAGTTATTTACTGCTTTGTCATTTAATGCATCTTTAAACGCATCAAAAGAACCCCATTTAGCGTTGATTGCATCAGCAACTGCGCCAGTAGGCTCGCCGCCGCCGTTTGGAGATAAGCTGTTCCAGTAAAAAGTATGGTTCCAGATTTGTGCTGCGTTGTTAAATACGCCGCCTTCTGATGAACATACGATCTCTTCTAGAGATTTGTTTTCAAACTCAGTACCAGGGATTAAACCATTAAGCTTAACCACGTAAGTGTTGTGGTGTTTGCCATGGTGAAACTCTAGCGTTTCTTTTGAAATATGTGGCTCAAGTGCGTCGATTGCATATGGTAGTGACGGTAGTTCAAATGCCATTTTTTTATCTCCATCTTCTTTGGTTGATAGTCCATTTGGTAATACGTAATGCCTGTTGAAACAGAGCAGTTACCTATACCAAGCGGTAATATAGTGTTACTATAATTGTTGAGTATTTTACTCAAGTTTAAGCAAACAGCAATGCTATTGCGAAAGACTATTTCAATTGCGGCTTTATTTGCCCATTTTAAGTTATATATTTGTGGTCACGATGAGTTATTTTCAAGACCTAAATATATTTAGCTATCGTTACTTTGAGGTTGTAGATGGAAACCATTGATAAAATTAAACAGCAAATTTCAGAAAATCCAATAATCCTTTTCATGAAAGGGTCACCAAAATTACCAAATTGTGGTTTTTCTTCACAAGCATCGCAAGCGTTAATGTCATGTGGTGAACCATTTGCATACGTTGATATTTTACTTAATCCAGACATTCGTGCTGAGCTTCCAGCATACGCAAATTGGCCAACATTCCCACAACTTTGGGTAGATGGCGAATTAGTTGGTGGTTGTGACATTATTATCGAAATGTTTCAACGCGGTGAATTACAGCCGTTAATTACTGAAACTGCTGCTAAATACAAAGAAGCTGACGCAGAGTAATTTATTACTCAACCTGAACTCAGGTTATTAAGCTCTTTAAACACAAAGTCACTTTTTTAAGTGGCTTTGTTGTTTTTAATTTGTGTGAATTTATGAATAAGGAAGGCTCACTTGTACGTTTAAGCCGCCCTCTATTTTGTTATGTAAACTTATATGCCCTTGGTGCGCTTCTGCTATTTCTCTGCATAAAGCTAGCCCTAAACCACTCCCCGTACTTTTTGTAGAATAAAAGGGCACTAAAGCATTTGCCATTACTTGCTCGCTCATTCCTTTACCGCAGTCGCTTACATTTATAATACAAGCTTGGGGTACAAACTCGACCTGAATATGTATTTCATTGGCGTTGGAGCCTGACTCGTGTGAATTTTTTAATAGGTTTATGAGCAGCTGCTCGAGTTGTGTTTGATCAGCTTGTAATTCATTGTGTGAATTTTTTATTTCGTAGCTAAATTGCCAGTGATTTTTTAAATTATCGAGTGTGTTTTGCCAGTTAATCCGCGTTTTTTGTGGCTGAGGTAATTTAGCAAACTTGCCATAGCCTTGTACAAATTCAGTTAAGTGACTAATTCGCTCATCAATAGTTGCAAATACACGGGCAAGGCGAGGCTCATCAACTTTATTTGCGAGCAATTGTGCGCTGTGTAGCATGGATGACATAGGGCCGAGTGAATTATTTAATTCGTGGCTAATAATGCGTATTACTTTTTTCCACACGGCAACTTCTTGGCGACTAAGTTCACGGGTTAACTGTTTAAATATATATAAATGATGCTTTTGATTATTGAGTAAAAACTCCCCAGTGGCTAAATGCCAAGTTTGCGAGTCTTGATTCTCTATTTCTATATTAAAGAGGCCATCAATACCGTGCTCTATAGCTGCTACTAATTGCAGAGGCGAATTTTCGAGTAACTTACTTAGTTGCAAACCTTCAAGGCGAGTTGCGCTATTAAATAAACTACGGCTAATTAAATTACTAAATACCACCGTATTATTATCATTGACCAGCAATAACGCTTGCGGCGAGCTTTGCAATACTTTATCAAGCATTAACTCGCGCTGGTAAATCCATTGTTTTTCTTGGCGAAGCTGTTTTGCGGTTTGATTATAAAGTTGGCATAGTTTTCCAAGTTCATCATTACTTTTATACGCAAGCAAACTGGAGAGCTCACCATCTTTAAAATTAAGTAATCCGGTTTCAAGCGATTGCATGCCAAGCTTTATTGGCTTGGAGAGAGCTCTTGAAAGCAGGGTGCTAAATGTAAGCGTTAGTAATATTAAAAACAGAGTGTAGTAAATATCAAAGCCACTTAGCGCGGCAATAATAACAACAGGCAGCGCGCTACAAAACCCGCAAATTAATACAACCTTTTGGCTTAGGGTAAAGTTGCTAATAATGCTCGGCATTAATAATCAATACCCATTTTTTGTAACCGCCTGTAAAGTGCTTGTCGGCTTAAACCAAATTCACGGGCCACTTTGGCTATAACACCTTGATGAGCGCGCATTGCGTGTTCTATTTCTTGTTTGGTCGGCTCTGCTTTTGCTTCTTGTTGAGCAGTAACCGGTGACGAAAGTACAAAGTCATCGACTGTAAGCGCACCTGTAGGTTTTAGTACCGCTACGCGTTTACAAGCGTTTTCTAGCTCTCGAACGTTACCCGGCCATTTGTAATGTTGAAGTGCTTGCTCTGTGTTTATAGTCAGCTCTCGGTGAGGTAAAAAATGGCTAATAAGTGCTAAAACATCATCTTGTCTTTCGCTTAGGGCAGGCACATTGAGCTCAATTACATTAAGGCGATAATATAAGTCTTCCCTAAATCTACCTTGTTGAATTGCTTGTAGTAAGTTTTCGTTAGTGGCCGATATAACCCGCACATCTACTTTTCGTGTTTTTGTTGAGCCTAAACGTTCAAACTCGCCGGTTTGTAGTACGCGTAGTAATTTTATTTGTCCTGAAAGTGGTAAATTACCAATTTCATCTAAAAATAACGTACCGCCATCAGCTGCTTCAAATCGACCAATACGTTGTTTGGTTATCCCCGTATATGCACCGGCTTCAGCGCCAAAAAGCTCGGCCTCTATAAGTTCTTGCGGTAGTGCGCCTGCGTTTACCTTAATAAAAGGTTGCGATACAAGTGGGGAGTTTTTTTGAATGATATGCGCAATGCACTCTTTACCACTCCCATTAGGGCCTGTAATTAATGCAGATATATCAGATTTAGCTACTTGTAGCGCCATAGTGACCAGTCGTTCCATAGCCGTGCTTTTAAATATTAGCCCGGCAAGGTCTGCGCTTTTAAATGTACCTTCACGCTCTTGTTGATGGCGATTATGTGTAGCAACTATTTTTTTAGCACTGCCTAGCTCTATTAAGTTAGCGATACAAACTAGTAGTTTTGCATCATCCCAGGGTTTTGGTAAGTAATCAGCAGCACCGGCTTTTACAAGCTCAATGGCGGTGGCAAGTTCGGTCCAGGCTGTAATAAGTATAATAGGGAGGTGTGGGTTTATTTCTCGTAGTTCATAAAACAAGGCTTTACCTTCTTCACCAGAGGTGGTGTCACTGGTAAAGTTCATGTCTTGAATTACAAGCTCAATTCGCTGATAGCGAACTATTTGCAGAGCATCAAACGGATTTGTTGCAGTGACTACCGAAAAGTCGTGGATCTCGAGCAACAATGAAAGTGCGTCGAGTACTGCTTGGTTATCATCAACAATGAGTATTTTATGAGTCATAGGTTATTTTTATAATTTTTTAATGGCTACACTGCCTTACTAAGCAGTGTAGCATAGTGATTTACATATTATTAAATAGTGCGAGTTGCGATACTGGGCGAAATATTAGCAGCGCGTTTAGCCGGCGCTAATACCGCAAGTAAGCTCATTAAAAATACGGCAATGGCGGTAACGGCTATATAACTTGGCGGTAGTGCAGCTACAGAAAAATACTGCATTAACATTTTCCCAAGCAGTATTGCTGTTACTACACCTAAGGCTAAACCTAGGCTACAAATTAATGCATTTTCTACTAAAAAGTAGCTAACAATAGCTGACTTTCTTGCGCCAAGTGCTCTGCGTGTACCAATTTGCTTAGTACGTTTGCTAATATTAAATAAGGTTAAGCCAAAAATACCGAGAGCGGTTATAAGCACTAAAATAGTGATTAATACTATGAGCATGCGCATCATAAGGCGATCTTGAGCGGTATACTCATTTTTTAATTCATCAAGCCCTTTAATGTTGTTAATAACGCGTTTGCTGTAATTTTCGAGCATAGCATTTTCTATTTCTTTCATTACAGCTGCTCGCTGACCAGGCTCTGTACGAACGGCAACTTGTGCATAACTTGCTGCTTTAATATAAGGAATAAACGCAAGATTATCGGGTTTACTGTCTTTGAGCCACGGGCCTTTCATTTTTCCGATCACGCCAATAATTTTAAGCGGTAGGTCGCCAAAATAAACTATTTTCCCTAAACCATTTCCCTCAGGATATAGCTCATCAAGTAGGGCTTTAGTGACTATAGTGACATTGGTGCGCTTTTGTGTAATTTCGTTTGTAACGAGCACTTCATCTTCGGTAAAATTTCGCCCAGCAATTAAGTTAACGCCGTAGGTATTAATAGCATGGTCATCTATAAAGAAATAAGCGGTTCTTACACTTAGGCCTTCTTGAGGAGCTGGTTTTAAATTAAAACTAGAGGCACTACCACCGCCGGATAGCGGGATGCTACTGCTTAATGCGGCATCGACTACGCCTGGCATTTCTCTGATCATGGTTTCATCAAGCTCAAATTGTTGACTTAAGTTAATATCCTTTCCAAAAGTCATTACATTAAACTTAAATATATCTTGCTCAGGGTAGCCTGTTTCTTGGTTTAAATAGCTAATTCTATCTTGAATAATAAATGCAGCATTACTGACAATTGCCGTGGTGATTGCAATTTGAATTAGCAGTAAAACAGCGCCTACCTTTGAGCGACATAAGGCATTAAATATAGGTTTTATTTCTAACATTGTGGTATTCCCTTACTGGCTCTTAAGATAAATAGCAGGATTGGTTTTGCACACTAACCAAGCAGGGTACAAACCAGCCAAAATGCAGGTTGTAATTGCAATCAATGGGGCGCTTAAGAGCATGGTTAAATCCATTGTCGCTAAGTTTTCATAGTAGTCGTAGCTTTGCCCTACGCCCATTAAGCCAAGTTGTGCGAGTACAATTCCTAACATGCCACCTATAAAACCAAGCATGGCGACCTCAACTAAGTGCTGTAAAAATATTTGCCTTTTACTAGCACCTAATGCGCGCCTTACACCTACTTCTGGCGCTCTGCGTAAAAACTTAGCTAAAAGTAAACCTAAAATATTGGCTAAGCAGACACCTAAAAACATAAAGCTCAGGCCCACTAAAATTTTATTGTCTTCGGTGACGACGTTGTTGTATTGCATCCATTGGTTTACATCGCGAAGTTTATACTCAAGTTCTTTACGATTAAATCGTCCACGCTTTTGTTGTTCTTGCATATAGGCTAATAAGTAATTTTGATAGGCTTGTTTTTGTTCAAGCGTATTTAGCTCTGCCCAAAACTGGATCCATACTTGCTCAGATTGCAGTTTATCTGCAAAGGTTGGTGTGTTTTCGTGTTTCCATCCATTGCTATTGCCCCAACTTACGAGCTCTTTTGCCTTTATTAAGCTAAAGGGCATAAATAACTCTTCTACTTGATTAAATGCACCGTTATTTAAATCATAATACTTAATATTGAGAGGCCAATGGTTAATAACACCAACTACTTGATAGCTTGCATCATCTAAGTAAATCAGTTCTCCGACGGAGTTTTTTCCTGCAAATAGTTTATCGTTTATCTCTTGGGTAATAACAACGACAGGTGCGGCTGAGTCTTCTTGCTCTTTGCTCCAAGCCCCTCCGTATAGAAATGACAAATTAAACATGCTAAAAAAGTCAGGCGTTGTCATGCGGGCACTGCCAATAAAAGGTTTTATTTTGTCTGAGTCTAGATAAACTGAAAAGCCGGTACGCATCATAGCCACTTTTTTCTCTGACGTGGGTGTGTTTAATAAGTTCTCAGCATCTTGATAGGTCAGTTGCAGTGGCATGTTATCTTCTGTCCACCACGTACTACCATCGTCCATTGTTTGTAATTGCACACTGTAAAGTTGGCTGCTTTTTTCTGGGATAGGATCGGCCGACATCATGTGATAAACACTAAGGCTGGTCATTGTTATGCCTATACCTATCGCAATGGCAAGTACCATTAAAAAGCTAACCAGTGGGGTGCGCTTGAAGCTGCGCCAACTTAAATCTAAATAATGAATAAACATTAGTTAAACCCCCGATGCTGTTTTTATAGTTTGCGCGCCCTGATAAAGCGTAAAGTCGGCAAGCTGTCCATCAACTACTTGAATATTACGCGGAGCACGGCGGGCTAATTCGCTATCATGCGTTACCATTACAATAGTGGCACCGTCGCGATTTATTTGTTCAAGTAACTCCATAACTTGGCGCGCCATTAAGCTGTCAAGGTTACCTGTTGGCTCATCGGCAAGTAAAAAACGAGGTTCACCGGCAAGCGCACGAGCTATTGCCACACGTTGTTGCTGGCCACCAGAGAGTTGCTGAGGTAAGTGTTTAGCGCGAGATGCTAAACCAACTTGTTCAAGGCATTGTTCAATTCGACGTTTTCGCTCATTTGCTTTAATCCCTCTGTAGCGAAGAGGAACTTCTATGTTTTCATATAAATTTAAATCGGGGATTAAATTAAAGCCTTGGAATATAAAGCCAATTTTTTGATTACGTAAATCAGCACGTTGGTTATCGTTTAGGCTGCCAACATTAACACCATCCAACAGGTATTCACCTTCGTTAAAAGGCTCGAGCATACCTGCAATATTTAAAAAGGTTGTTTTTCCTGAGCCGCTAGGACCGGTAACAGCAATAAATTCGCCTTCGTTTACTTGCAGGTTAAAGTCTCGAAGCGCATGGGTTTGTACCATTTCTGTTTGGTATACTTTACTTACATTGTTCATTTGTAACATGGTTGTTCCTAATTATTTTTAGCGTTGGTTGAGAACGTCTGTTTAATTTAATAAAATCGTATCGGCTTGCTTAAAGTCGCTGTAGCTTGAAATAATAATTTCATCGTTTTCTTTTAGTCCGCTCAAAAGCTCAACCGCATTAATGCTGGTGGCGCCTATTGTAATAGGTATACGCTTTGCAATATTGCCTTCTACCTTATAAGCAAAAATTCCGCCTTGCTGCATAAAAGCGCCGCGTTTTACCTGCATTACACCTTCTCGGTTGTCGAGTAAAATACGTGCAGTTAAGCGTTGGTTTTGACGAATGTTGTTAGTAACACCTTTAAATCGGACGCGTGCTGTTACTTCACGATTATTAACTTCTGGTGATATGGCGGATAAATTCCCCATCACTGTTTCATTGCCTAACTTAAGCTCTACTTCCATACCGAGCCCTAATTCGTTTGCGTAACTTTCAGGTACTTGAAGTTCCGCTTCGAAATTACTTAAGTCGACGAGTGTCATAAGAGGTTGGCTTTGTGTCACAGCGGCTTTTTGTTGCACAAGTAGGTTACCCACGATCCCAGTAACGGTAGCCTTAATAGATAGGTTGCTTACTTTTCTGATTAAGTCATCAACAATAAGTTGTTGGCGGGTCACATCACTTTTAGCAGCTTGTAGTTCAAAGGCGAGCGTGTCTTTGGCAAGCAGTACCTCTTGTTGTGCATGTTTATATGAGAGCTTTGCACGTGATAAATCATCAACTGCTTTTTCAAGATCAATTTGGCTAATTAAGTGCTTTTGAATTGATAACTGCGCGCGACGATTTTCGCGCTCAGCGGCATTAAGCTCAACTTGTGCCATATCGAGTGTTTTATTTAAAGTGAGTGTTTGGCGTCTTGCTTGCAAATGCTGCCTTTGCTGCTCGCCTTGTAGTCTTTTAAGTACAGACTCCTGTTGCTTTAATTCGTTAGTTAACTCAGGGCTTTGCAGCAGGGCAAGTGTATCGCCTTGCTTTACTGTATCGCCGGCCTTTACTTTTAAATCTATAAATCCACGTTCTGGGCTGTAGATTTTAGGAGCATTAGCAGCAACAATTTTACCACTGGCGGCAATGTCTCGAATGAGCGCTTTAACGTGTACTTTGGCAACCTGTACTTTTGAGCGGCTAATAGAGCTTTTAGCGCTATGACTCGTTAAAAAAATATAAGCAATTGTAGAGGCTGCAATGAAAATAACCGCAGTGATTATCGCGTATTTTTTATAGCTTATAGGTGCCTTTACTTGTACGTCTTGTGCGCTGGTATCTTTAATCATTTAATTTCCCCTAAATTGCTTTTATGTATTTTTCGCACAGCAGTAATAAAGCTGCAGTGCAAATAGCGGCAATAGGAGAGAGTAAAAATAAGCTTAGAGTAAACATAGTAATTCCAATTAGCGATTATATATAAAGCTATACGATTAATATGCCAATTATTATCCTATTGATATTTAAGTTATTTTATTTTTTTTGTTATTGAAATTTATGTCCGCGGACAGTTTATGTGTCCGCATCGGACACCGCTTTAAATAAAAATTCACTATTAACGTACAAAAAATGACATGAACTTTCATAACTATACTAATGAGCAGCAATAATCGGGGATGTTAAGCCATTAAAGTAATGAAATAGCATAAAACTATCTAAATGTTAACTGAATAGCGCTTCACGCGTTGAATACTTATTCACTTTTGCTCGACTTTACGTTTACGTAAGCTGCGACTTTGAGCGCTTGTGTTTTTTACAATATGTTAAACTTGACACCAGTGTCATGAAAAAATAGTGGTTAAAATAACGCTAAATGTTAAAAATAATGATAAAAAGAAATCTTGCTATGAAGTGAGAAATATTCAAGAATGTGAATATGTATTCAAAGTGCTATTGACTCTATTTAAGATAGAGGCTAGTTTTGTCCGTCTGTTAGCAAATCGTCGAGCAGTTCATCCACGCTAACAGTGCAGCAAGGGGAGGGGTCTATGTTATACGACTCAAAGTTAGAAAAAGAAAATTGTGGCTTTGGCTTAATAGCCCAAGTTAATGGTCAAGCTAGTCATAGGCTTATTCGTACTGCTATTACGGGGCTTGATCGCATGCAGCACCGTGGCGGTATATCTGCCGATGGTAAAACAGGTGATGGCTGTGGTTTATTATTACAAAAACCAGATAGCTTTTTCCGTGCAATTGCCAGTGAACATAATTGGCACTTAGGCAAAAACTATGCAGTGGGTATGATATTTTTAAATTCAGACCCTGTTTTAGCACAAGCTGCAAAACAAATACTTAGCGAAGAATTAGAAAAAGAAACGCTAAATATTTTAGGTTGGCGTGTTGTACCGACCGACCCATCTATGTTGGGTCCTATTGCTGTACAGCAATTACCAGGTTTTGAACAAATTTTTGTTAGCGCGCCAGAAGGTTGGCGTTCTAAAGACTTAGAGCGTCGCTTATATGTAGCACGCCGCCGCGCTGAAAAGCGCATTGTTGATGATGAAGCTTTCTATATCGCAAGTTTATCTGGTTTGGTAACTATCTATAAAGGCTTAATGATGCCTGCGGATTTACCTAATTTTTACCTAGATTTAGCTGATATTCGTATGACGAGTGCGATTTGTGTTTTCCATCAGCGCTTTTCTACTAATACTCAGCCGCGTTGGCCTTTAGCTCAACCTTTCCGCTATTTAGCACACAATGGTGAAATTAATACTATTGAAGGTAACCGCCAGTGGGCACGCGCACGTTCTTATAAATTTGCGTCACCGCTTATTCCTGATTTACAAAGCGCAGCGCCGTTTGTAAACGAAACCGGTTCTGATTCATCAAGCCTAGATAATATGCTTGAGCTATTTTTAGCTGGCGGCATGGATTTATTCCGCGCTATGCGTATGCTCGTGCCGCCTGCATGGCAGAAAAACCGTGCAATGGACGACGATTTACGTGCATTTTACGACTTTAACTCTATGCATATGGAACCATGGGATGGCCCGGCAGGTATTGTTATGTCGGATGGTCGTTTTGCGGCGTGTAACCTTGACCGTAATGGACTTCGCCCAGCACGTTATGTAATTACACAAGATGGTTTTATTACGCTTGCATCAGAAGTGGGTATTTGGGATTACACTGCCGATGAAGTGGTTGAAAAAGGCCGTGTTGGTCCAGGTGAATTATTAGTTATTGATACTAAACTTGGCAAAATCTGGCACTCGGATGAAATCGATCAAGATTTAAAATCTCGCCATC
Organism: Pseudoalteromonas sp. NZS100; assembly: GCF_015864815.1. Classification (NCBI taxonomy): domain Bacteria; kingdom Pseudomonadati; phylum Pseudomonadota; class Gammaproteobacteria; order Alteromonadales; family Pseudoalteromonadaceae; genus Pseudoalteromonas; species Pseudoalteromonas sp. NZS100. Next base: position 30,946 of record NZ_JADYWM010000017.1, on the reverse strand, counting down.
CTTACAAGTCATGGCTTGAAGAAAACGTTAAACGTTTAGTTCCATTTGAAGAACTTACTGAGCAAGACGCTGGTAATCGCTCATTTGATGACGAAACGCTAGCTAAATATCAAAAAATGTTTGGTTATACCAACGAAGAGCTTGATAGCGTTATTCGTGTAATGGGTGAAAACGGCCAAGAAGCGACAGGCTCAATGGGTGATGACACGCCATTTGCTGTGCTTAGTGAAGGGCATCGTTCACTTTATGATTACTTCCGCCAAAAATTTGCGCAAGTAACAAATCCACCTATCGATCCACTACGTGAAAACCATGTAATGTCGCTTGCAACCTGTATTGGTAGTGAGCAAAACGTATTTAACGAAACAACGGGCCACGCTAAGCGCCTACAGTTTGATACACCAATTTTAATGTACGCAGATATGCAGCAGCTATTAAATGCTGATGAAGCGCACTACAGCTACTGTAAAATTGATATTACCTACACAGTTGAAGAGGGTTTAGAAAACGCGGTTACGCGTATTTGTGACCAAGCACAAGAAAAAGCAGCTGCGGGCTGTATCATGCTTATTTTAACTGACCGTAACTTTGATGAAATAAATTTACCAATTCCAGCTGCTATGGCTGTAGGTGCGGTACAAAAGCGCTTAGTTGATAACAACTTGCGCTGTGAATCAAATATTATCATTGAAACTGGCAGCGTGCGAGATGCGCACCAATTTGCTGTGCTATTAGGTTTTGGTGCTACGGCAATTTATCCATACCTTGCGTATGAATCGTTAGTTGCGATGAGCGACAGCAAAATTATTGATAAGTCGTATTGCGAAGTGACCCTTGCTTATCGTAAAGCCATTAATAAAGGCTTGTACAAAATTATGTCTAAAATGGGCATAAGTACGGTTGCGTCTTATCGTTGTTCAATGTTGTTTGAAGCGGTGGGATTATCTGATGCGATTATTGAAATGTGCTTTAAAGGCGTTGCAAGTCGCATACAAGGTGCATGCTTTACCGACTTTGATGACGATCAGCAAAGTTTGCACAAACTTGCTTTAAGTAAGCGTAAATTATTAAGCCACGGTGGTTTATTTAAGTACGTTCACGGTGGTGAGTATCATGCTTATAATCCAGATGTTATTCAAACCCTGCAAAAAGCGGTTCGCTCAGGTGATTATAAGGACTACAGTGCGTACGCTGATTTAGTTAATAATCGTCCAATAGCGACTTTGCGCGATATGTTAGCGCTTAAATTACCTGAGCAAGGTATAAGCATTGATGAAGTAGAGTCTGCAGAAAACCTATACAAGCGTTTTGACTCAGCAGCAATGAGTATTGGTGCGTTATCACCAGAAGCGCATGAAGCGCTAGCAATTGCAATGAACCGCTTAGGTGGTTGTTCAAACTCTGGTGAAGGCGGTGAAGATAAACTGCGTTATGGTACAGAGAAAAACTCGCGTATTAAACAAGTCGCTTCAGGTCGATTTGGTGTAACGCCTCATTACTTACGCAGTGCTGACGTTATTCAAATTAAAGTAGCGCAAGGTGCAAAACCAGGCGAAGGTGGACAATTACCAGGTGAAAAAGTAACGCCGTATATTGCTAAGCTTCGTTATTCGGTACCAGGTGTTACGTTAATTTCGCCACCACCGCATCACGATATTTACTCAATTGAAGATTTAGCACAGCTAATTTTCGATTTAAAACAAGTAAACCCTAAAGCACTTATTTCTGTAAAACTGGTTTCAGAGCCAGGTGTGGGAACCATTGCAACAGGTGTTGCTAAAGCATATGCCGATTTAATTACTATTTCTGGCTACGATGGCGGTACAGGCGCAAGCCCACTTACTTCTGTTAAATATGCGGGTAGCCCATGGGAGCTTGGACTTGCTGAAACACAGCAAGCACTAGTTGAAAATGGCCTTCGTCATCGTATTCGTCTGCAAACAGATGGTGGCTTAAAAACAGGTTTAGATATTATTAAAGCGGCAATTTTAGGTGCTGAAAGCTTTGGCTTTGGTACTGGTCCAATGGTTGCCCTTGGGTGTAAATACTTACGTATTTGTCACTTAAATAACTGTGCGACCGGTGTTGCAACACAAGACGAAACACTTCGTCAAAAGCATTATCACGGTTTACCAGAAATGGCGATGAACTACTTTAAGTTTATAGCGCAAGAAGCTCGTGAAATTATGGCTAGCCTAGGCGTTGCAAATTTAACTGATTTAATTGGCCGTTTAGATTTATTAGAAGAAATTGAAGGCAAAACTGCAAAGCAGAAGAAAATTGATTTATCGTCTGTTATTGCTCAGCCGAACAACCCAACTGGCGAAACGCTTTATTGTAGTGCGCCTAACAGTTCACATTACCTAGGTAAGTTAAACGAAAGTTTATTAGCTAAAGCGCAAGAGGCAATTGATACGTCAAGCGGTATCTCGCTTGTGAGTCGTATTTGTAATACTGACCGCTCTGTAGGTGCAATGCTTTCGGGTTATATTGCTGATAAACACGGTAATCAAGGTATGGCGGCAGACCCAGTAGCAATTGAATTACACGGTACTGCGGGTCAATCGTTTGGTGTATGGAATGCCGGTGGTCTTGAAATGACATTGGTTGGCGATGCTAACGATTACGTAGGTAAAGGCATGGCAGGCGGTAAGTTAGTTATTCGTCCACCACTTGGCTCATCTTTTGAAAGCCATAAAGCAACCATTGCCGGAAACACATGTTTGTACGGCGCTACAGGCGGAAAACTGTTTGCAGCGGGTTGTGCCGGTGAGCGCTTTGCAGTTCGTAACTCAGGTGTGCAAGCGGTTGTTGAAGGTGTAGGTGACAACGGTTGTGAATACATGACCGGTGGCGTTGTGTGTGTACTTGGTAATGTAGGTGTTAACTTTGGCGCGGGTATGACTGGTGGTTTTGCTTATATTTTAGATGAGCGAAATGATTTTGAAAAACGCATTAATCCAGAGCTTGTAGAAATAGTAACACTAGACGAATTAACGTCGCATCAAGAACATTTACGCGGCTTAATTGCTGAGCATTTAGAGCTTACGGGTTCGTGCAGAGCAGAAAGCATTTTAGCTAACTTTGAACTGTACTTACCGATGTTCAAATTAGTAAAACCAAAATCAAGCGACGTAAAAAGTTTACTCGGGCATCGCGCTCGCAGTAGTGCCGAACTACGTGTTCAGGCGCAATAAGGGGGCAGTATGAGCGAAAATGTATATCAATTTATAGACGTGCAGCGTGTAGACCCACGCAAAAAACCAATCTCGTCACGTAAAAAATCTTTCGTAGAAATTTACGAACCCTTTTCAGAGAATCAGGTTAACTCACAAGCTGATCGTTGTTTAGATTGTGGTAACCCGTATTGTGAGTGGAAGTGCCCAGTACATAACTACATTCCACAATGGTTAAAGTTAATACGCACAGGTCGTATTATAGAGGCAGCAGAGCTTTCTCATCGTACAAACAGTTTACCAGAAGTGTGTGGTCGCGTTTGCCCACAAGATCGCTTGTGTGAAGGCTCGTGTACATTAGATGAAGAGTTTGGTGCTGTAACAATTGGTAATATTGAGAAGTATATTACCGATGAGGCATTTAAAATGGGCTGGAAGCCTGATATGTCTTATGTAACATGGACCGACAAAAAAGTGGCTATTATTGGTGCGGGCCCAGCTGGTTTAGGGTGTGCTGATATTTTAGTACGCAATGGTGTTAAACCAGTAGTGTTTGATCGTCATCCAGAAATTGGCGGACTACTCACGTTTGGTATTCCTTCTTTTAAACTTGAAAAAGAAGTGATGCAAAAGCGCCGTGAAATTTTCACTGAAATGGGCGTGGAGTTTAAGTTAAATGTTGAAGTAGGTGTTGATATTACGCTTGATCAAATTTTAGCAGATTACGACGCCGTATTTTTAGGAGTTGGTACGTATCAAAGTATGCGTGCAGGTCTTGAAAATGAAGATGCACCAGGTGTTCACGATGCACTCCCGTTCTTGATTGGTAACACTAACCGTGTAATGGGCTATGACGAGACTAAGCAGCCGTGTATTGATATGGCTAACCAAAAAGTAGTTGTACTTGGTGGTGGTGATACAGCGATGGACTGTGTGCGTACGTCTATTCGTCAAAATGCTGCAAAAGTAACGTGTGCTTATCGTCGTGATAAAGAAAATATGCCTGGTTCTAAACGTGAAGTTAAAAACGCCAAAGAAGAAGGCGTTATATTTACCTATAACGTTCAGCCTAAAGGCATTGTATTGAACGATAAAGGTAAAGTAACTGGCGTTAGAATGGTTAAAACTAAATTAGGCGAACCTGACGCAAATGGCAGAAGTCGTGCTGAAGAAGTACCTGGTTCAGAGCATGTGATAGAAGCTGACCAAGTTATTATGGCATTTGGTTTCCAGCCTCATAAAATGGATTGGTTAGAAAAATACGATGTAGAAATAAACCACTGGGGCGGCATTAATGCTCCAGAACAAGGTGAATTTACACATCAAACAACGAACCCTAAAATATTTGCTGGTGGCGATATTGTGCGTGGTTCAGATTTAGTGGTAACCGCTATTTTTGAAGGACGTAATGCTGCAGAAGGTATTATGGATTACTTAAAAGTTTAATTGTTCGTATTAATAAAGTGATGTAAGAAGCAAGCCAACTGGCTTGCTTTTTTATTTGTTTTATTCGAATGTAATGTCAACGTAGTTAGTAACAAACGGTATTATATTAATATCACCTGTAGCATAGCTTTCTTTAGCGACACCTTCCGTTCTTACTTTCATATAGTAACTACCAGAAGGAACTACCTTGTCATAGTGGGTTGTTCTTGTTTCGAGCCAAATACGGTTGCTTTGGGCATCTATTAACCAGCCTTGCGGGCTAATCTCATACATATAAGCCTTACATTTTACTTCACCTACACGAGGATGCAGGCACTTATTTATAGCAACTCGAGTTTGTTTTTTTGGATTTTCAGCAGTACTAGCTAACGTTATTTGGCCATAATCTCTAGCTTCTTTTGTTGCTTTATACGCTAAAACTTTTGTTTGCGTCGTTGTATAAGCACTTTGATTTGAAGAGTTAATTGATTGGTTGCTAGAGCTAGATACACTATTTACAGCACCGTTAATACCATCTTTAACTGCGCGAGTTATATCATTACTTTTACAGCCACTCAGTACTATTAGTGCAGGAACAAGAAGAGCAAGTTTATTCATTTTTAATCCTTAACGTTATTGTTTTATCCTAGGCTTTATTTTTTTAAATAAAGCGTATTACATCATGGGGTCATACATTACAATAACCGTATTCATCCCTGATAAAGGTAAATAATGACTAAAATATACGCTTTTATCAAGCCTAAATAACTAATCTTAAGAGTTGATTTAAATATAAAGTTGGTTCATTATCGCACGCTGTTTACGGTTTGCTTACTTTTTACATACAAGTAGGCTTTTATACATTAATAAAATAAATAGAAATTATGTACGAATATTCAAACAAATCGGAAAGGAAACTCATTGTTCGATTCTTCTCTTCAATAGGGTTTATAGCAACGTTTTCGATGGCTAGCTTAGCATTTATTAATAGCAGTTATTTATTAGCGTGTACTCTGGTTGTTTCTTCGTTTGTTTATTTATTGGCATTTAGCATAAGTAGGGGAGTAGAGAAGTCAGGCACTATAATTTTATACAACCTTTATGCACTAATGTTTTACCTAGTTCTCACTGGTGGGGCACAAGGAACAGGGCCTATATGGATATTCATAGTGTCTCCTGTTACTTATTCAATACGCGGACTTAAACGAGGTACATTTGATATAATTTTGTTTTTATTAGCGATTGTTTTAGGCTTTTACTGTGCTGATATATTCAACATATATGACTATAGTCCGGAACAGTTTCCTATAAGAATAATAATTTCCTTTATGATTGTCGCGTCGCTGAGTGGCTACTACGAGTGTTTAAGAGAAAAATACAGCAATAAAATAATTGCTTTGAGTCAAAAAAATGAATTTTTAGCAACTATAGATCCACTCACCAACCTGCCAAACCGTCGCTATACCATGAATAAGCTTGTGGCTTTTAAAAGTGAGCTGAAAGATAATAATACTACTTTTGTAATTTTATTAGCTGATGTAGATAATTTTAAAAAAATTAATGATCAATTCGGCCATGATTTTGGCGATGAAGCACTTATTCAGTTAGCTAAAACCTTTGATAAAAGTATTCCAAAAAATGCGATTGCATCACGTTGGGGCGGAGAGGAGTTTTTAATTGTTATTCCAGATGCAACAGTTGAGCAGGGGGAGCAAGTTGCAGAAAAAATCCACAACGCCCTTAAAGCTTCAGTTGTGAGCTTATTTTCAGATAGTACCAATATTACGCTAAGTATTGGTGTTATCTCTGCAAGTGCCGAACGCTCAATTGATCTTGATATCAAGCGTGCTGATGAACTACTTTATAAAGCAAAAGCGCAAGGTAAAAACAGAACGTGTTCTTCTTAAAGGTTTATCTACTTTAATCCATTGAAAACGAATCAAGTGATGGCTTTATTTTAGCCTTTCTGCGCTTTACGCTCATGTAACACATTGCATTGCAGGCAATCTGCATTGTAATTAATAGCCAATAACTTATCCCTAAGTCACTTAGGTTATTTACTTTTTCGCTAGTAAAGTAATAGGCTACAGCGATTATCTGAAGAACTAAAAAGCTATTTAAAAACCTCAGTAAACGCTGTTTAAAGTAAATATGCTTATATTTACTAAAAATAATTAAACAGCTGCTTAGCGCTAATAAAAACCAACTTAAAATGATACAAAAATTAACTAAAGTACTGTGCATTATTTAATCCTTCAAAGCTCTATTAACCAATATTAGGCATGGGCCATTATTAGTTCTTTAGCATTCGCTTTAGCTGTTTTACTGATATTATCACCACCAAGTAAGCGAGCTATTTCATTAATACGACCATCTTTATTCAAAGGCAGCATATGAGTGAACGTTTCGCCTTGTGCTATTTCTTTAGCTACAAAAAATTGTTGGTGTGCGCTACTAGCAACTTGCGGTAAATGGGTAACACAAATCACTTGAGTAGACTTACCTAACTGGCGCAATAGTTTGCCTACGGCTGATGCTGTAGGGCCAGAAATACCTACATCAACTTCATCAAAAATAAGCGTTGGGGTTGTTACTTTTTGGGCAATAATTACTTGTATAGCAAGGCTAATTCGCGAAAGTTCACCACCTGAGGCTACTTTAGCTAACGGCTGAAGTGGCTGCCCCGGATTAGTTGATACTAAAAACGACACATTATCGTACCCTAAGCTATTAGGTGCGCGGCTACTCTCTTGAGTTAAAGCTATTTCAAATACACCGTTTTCCATCGATAAATTAGCCATGCTTTCACTTATTAGTGTGTTAAGTGTATTCGCATACTCATAGCGACTTTTACTTAGTTCATCGGCAGCTTGCTTATAACTAAGTAACGCGCTTTCTATTTCTGACTCTAGTTGCTCCAGACGATTACTATTATTACTTATTGACTCAAGCTCCTGAGCAATCGATTGATGAAACTCAACTAGCTGCTGTGGTTTTATGTGATGCTTACGCGCTAAATCCATCGCACCGCTTAGTCTATTTTCTACTTCACCTAAACGAGCAGGATCTAAATCTGCTTGCTCAGTATAATTTCGAACTTCACGGCTTGCTTCTTCAACTTGTACTGCGGCTTCACTAAGAAGGGCTGCTACGCCCGCTAAGCTTTCGTCGTATTGAGCCAGCTCAGCGAATTGTTGGGCACTGTGCTGCAGCATTGAACAAGCATTTTGTTCATCACTTTCATATAAGTATTGTAATTCACGTTGGCACGATTCTAATATTGTTTGGCTATTACTAAGTTTGTAATGCTCGGCCTCAATTAAATCAAATTCACCTTCTTGTAAGGCAAACTCATCGAGCTCTGCAACTTGGTATTCTAACAATTGTTTTTGCGCTGCTTGTTGCTGCTGTTGTTGCTCTAAATGTTTAAATTCTTTTTGTAAGTTAGCAAACTGTTTATAGTTGTTATTTACATCATTTACTAAGTTGTGATGCCCTGCATAGGCATCTAAAAGCTGTAACTGATGCTCAGCTTTTAATAAGTGTTGGTGGGCATGTTGTCCATGAATAGATATTAAATATTGACCAAGTTCTTTTAATTGTGATGCGGTAACGGCACTGCCATTAATATAGCTTTTACTGCGTCCATTTTTGCAAACAACACGACGCAATAGACATTCATTATCGTCATTGTTTAGCATATGTTGCTCTAAAAACGATTGAGCTAGCGGTAAATCTGTTAGGTCAAATTGAGCGCATACTTCTGCTTTATCAGAGCTTGGGCGCACTGCTGATGCTTCAGCTCGTTCACCTAAACATAATGATAGCGCATCAATAGCAATAGATTTACCAGCACCTGTCTCGCCAGTGATTGCGGTCATACCGCTGCGCCATTCTGTGCTTAAATTACTAACAATTGCAAAATTTTTAACTTCTAAACCAATTAACATACTGTTTATCCATCCAGTCAATTAACTGTTAATTTATACAGTGTTTTGTTTTTTTGCAAATTAATTTTTTATTATTTATGCAACGCTTACATCTTGAGTAAATTGTGTGTCAGAAGTTTTTGGGGAGGTATCAATTTGATCATCAACAATATCAGTAGCTTGTATAACGTCTTCGGTTTTAAGTAGCCCGATAAGTGGAGGTAAAGTATTTAGGTAAAAACTCTTATTGTATAAAATTCCTTGCTGAGGTAACTCAGATACAAAGTACTGTATATTATCAATCAATGGTTGGATTACATTCGTTTGATTAGCTTTAATTAACTCATTGGACAACGTATTAATTAGTAGGTCAGCGGTATCTTCAAGTTGTTGCAAATTCTCGTCTGTATGCGATTGCACAACAAAAAAATTATTTACAATAGCTTGAATACGAGGAACGTATTTTGGGCGAATTATTTTAGCATCAAGAAGATCATTAAGCTTTGCTTTAAGGCGTGAATTTACATGCGAAACACGTTCATTAAATAGCTTTTTTCTAGCTTCGATTGCTTTTTTGCGATTACTCTCAATTTTGAGGTAACTGTATAAAAGTGTAATTAATAGCAGTAAAGCAAAGAATACTACATAAGTCATTGCCGTTTGTTCCTGAAATGTTTAATTTTTAGTTGTTACTAATATTTTGCTCTATCGTTTAACTTTTGGCAATAAAATTAGTACAAACGACTACCCCAATTTAGTTTTGTACGTAAAACGTTGTAGTACGAGTAATTTTTTGGATGAATTAAGCGCAATTGTTTATCCGCTTTTTTAATTACTACCTCATCGCCGGGTAATACGGCAAGCACAACATGGCTGTCGCAACTTACTTGTAGGCTATCTGTATTTTCTAGGCTTAGCTTTAAACGAACTTCATTATCGGCATCGACCACTAAAGGTCTACTAGATAAGGTATGAGGAAACATAGGTACTAACGATATTGCATTTAGCTCTGGCGTTAAAATTGGCCCGCCACCTGAAAGTGAATATGCCGTAGAGCCAGTAGGGGTTGATACTATTAAACCGTCAGAGCGCTGAGAAAACACAAAGTCATTATTTATAAAAGCTTCAAACTCAATCATATGCGCTACTTTATCGGCATGAAGTACCGCTTCGTTAACGGCTGAGTTTGCACTCTTTAATTCGTTGTGGCGATATACTTCTACTTCTAATAAAAAGCGTTTTTCTTCAAGGTACTCACCACTGAGGACTTGCTCTAAGCTCGCTTCAAACCCTTCAGGGTTTAAATCAGTTAAAAAGCCAAGGTTACCTCTATTTACACCAATAACAGCAATGTTAAAGCGCGCAAGCACGCGTGCAGCACCAAGCATGTTACCGTCACCGCCTACAACAATAGCTAAATCTGCTTGTTCTCCTAAGTCGACTAACTTAACAAGTTTGTCATGCGGGATATCGTCTAATTGACTCCCTGTGCGTTTTTCTACTATTACCTCAAAACCAAGCGCAAGTAAAAATGTATGTAAGCGCTGAAGGGTAGCAGCGGCTCCCGGGTGATTAGGTTTGCCAATTAGGCCTATGGTATTAAAAGGAGAGTCCATAATGTACGCACAAAAAGATTTAATAATTGTAGAGTAACTCAAAACAGAAGTGTTTGAAAATACAGATTATAGCAATATTATAAACCTTCAATTTTATTCGCAGTGAGTTAACTGCACGACTTGAAAAACAACTAAACGCCCCGATATCTCTTTCATGCAACAAGATGTAGATACCATGAAACTAAACTCACGAGATCAGCAAATTTTTTCAGCTGTTATGAACATGTACTGTAATGGTGAAGGCTTGCCTGTTCCATCAACAAAAATTGCCAAACTCAAAGGCATGGCAGTATGCTCGGCTACGGTTCGTAATGCTATGGCTCGCTTAGAAAAAGTGGGGTTATTGTATTCACCTCATACATCTGCAGGACGAGTGCCCACAAATGAAGGGTTTGATTATTGGTTTGATGAGTTTTTTCCACTCGCTGACATTGCTAATTATTGGCAACCAGAGCAATCACAACTCGTTGAACTAGCACATGGTTTGAGCCAAAAATACCAAATATGTTGTTGTGTTGGTTTACCACAAGCCAGCTCGCAGCAAGTGTTTAGAGTAGAGGTGCTTGATTTTGATTCTACCGACTGGCTTATTCTATTAATAGACAGGGCTGGGCAGAGCCACAACATTTGTATTGATAAACCTCATGATTCGTCAGATTCTGTTCGTTATCAGTTTGCAACATGGTTGAACACCGTATTTAGCCAACAAACTCTTATGGAGGGTTTGTATCGTATGCAAGCGATGGCAAATACAGCGCCTCGAAATTGTCATGATTCGCTTAATCAATGGACGCGACAACTAAGTCAAAAATTAGGCTCAGATAATAGTATTGTAGTTGGCGAAAATTACCTCTATAAACAAATCGATTGTGAGCAAAGTTTAAATATTGGTGTTTCGTTTTTAAATTATGTAGAAGATAAACTCGCTTTTAAAAACGGTGTCTCGGTACTTAATAGCGAAAAATTGCCTTTTACTGAGTGTGATGAATTGATTGTAATAAGCGTGCCGTACTTTCAAAACCAAGAATACCAAAGCCGCTTTTGTATAATTTGCCCTAAATCAGCGCAAATCGAAGAAATAATTCGAGAATTTAAATTAATTGAGGCATCTAACTCTTGAATCTTTTTATTCAATCCCCATAATTACCGCAGTTGTAAAGAATTGGAGCACGTATTTTATGTCTGAGCAGACACAAAACCCTGAGCAAGAAGTAGAATTAAACGAAGAAATTTCTAAAATGCAGGCTGATGTAGAAGCAGCAGTAGAAGCCGCTGATCAACATGCAGAAGAAGAGCAAAGCCCTGAAGCAGAAATAGCTATGCTATATGCAGAGCTTGAAGCTGCTAAACAAACTATTGCTGATCAAAAAGATGGTGTTGTTCGTGCTGCAGCAGACGTAGACAACATTCGTCGTCGTGCAGCACAAGATGTAGAAAAAGCGCATAAGTTTGCACTAGAAAAATTTGCCAACGAATTACTACCTGTAATTGATAATCTTGAGCGTGCTATTGAGTTTTCTGATAAAGAAAATGAGACTTTAAAGCCGTTGCTTGAAGGTATCGATATGACAGTTAAAAGCTTTAACGATGCTGTTGCAAAGTTTGGTGTTGAAATTGTAAACCCACAAGGTGAGCAGTTTAATCCAGATTTTCATCAAGCAATGTCAATTCAACCAAGTAACGATGTAACACCTAATACAGTACTTGCTGTTATGCAAAAAGGTTACACATTGAATGGTCGTTTATTACGCCCTGCAATGGTTATGGTTTCTAAAGCTGCTGATGCTTAATTGAATTATTAGTTTTAAAAAATGCCTCATATTGAGGCATTTTTTTTGTCTTTTTTATAGTGAATTAACTGTACGAGCATAGTAAGCAACACAGCGCTAAACATTAAACTTGAAAACGGCACTGCGCTTTTTGCATGCATAATAGCGAGTAGTGGGCCAACTAATGCGCCACTGCCAAAACGAAGTGTACCAATTACGGCCGTTGCCGTGCCTGTGTTTTTTTCAAACTTCATTAAAATTAACGAGTCAGCATTACTTGCTGTGACGCCTAAACTCATCATTAATGGCGCAATAGCAGCCACAATATAATAAAGTGATAAATGCAATAAGCTAAATGTTAATAGCGCAAGCCCCGATACAAACCCACATACAAGCCCAATATAGAGCATTTTTCGAGAGCCCAGCCTTGGTACAATTCGCGTATTTAAAAAGTTACCAAACATCAGCGCCATTACGTTAAAAGCAAATAACACACCAAATAACTGTTCTGACACTTCATATAAATCTAAATATATAAAAGGTACTGATGTTAAAAAGCAAAAAAATCCAAACGATACAAACATAGAACTGAGTATGTCGGCACGTGCATCTTTATTACTGAGTACTGTTTTATAGCTATCAAAAAATAGAGCGAGACCCTTTTTTTCGTTTTTGTGAATAGGAATATCAATTAGATACACTTGCACAAACGCCAATATTAAAAAGCTATACCCAGCAAGAACCAAAAATATGGTTGACCAAACAGAAAATCCTAAAATAAACGAGCCAACAGAGGGGGCAACTAACGGCGCTACCATCATAATCATCGATACATATGACATTCCTTTAGCTGTATTTTGCTGATAAATATGGCGAATAATACCCGGTACTACTACCGTTGCTGCCGCTCCCGTAAATGCTTGCACTGCTCGAAGAGTCCAAAAAGCATGGATTTCGGTGGTAAATGCCAGTGCAAGTGAGCTTGCACCAAATAAGGTTAAGCCGATACGTGCAAGCTTACGGCGGCCAATTTGATCGGCAATGGGGCCAAAAAATAGCATCCCTAATGAATAGCCTGCTAAGTAAATACTCAACGATATTTGTACATTGGGCATATTAGTGTGTAAATCGTTTGCAATTACCAGCATGGCAGGTAAGTACATATCTATCGCCAATGGCGTAATCGCCACGATACTGGCTAATAAAGGCAATAAAATACGGGTATTAAAAGACGAGGCTGAGGCGTCCATGTGTAAACTCAACAATCACTAAAAACAAGGGTTATAGTGTAACAGGGCATTGTATTTGGATAAACTTAGTTTGCCCGCTAAGTTTATCGTCATATTGCTTTTTTTTAATATAACGGTACATAAAGCAAATATTTTAAATTGGTACTGTGTTTGCTATTCTACAAGCAATAAAAAATTCATTACTTAAGAGAATTATCATGAAAAAACTAGTACTTGCAGTATTAGCGACAGCCGTTTTAGCCGGTTGTAAAACGTCACCAACAGGACGTACTCAAATAGCGCTTTACTCAGATCAACAAATGAGTGAAATGGGCACAGCTAGCTTTGCAGATATGAAAAAAAGCCAACCAATTAATAAAGATGCAAAAACAAATGCATATGTAAATTGCATTGCTGAAAAAGTAGTCGCTGTATTACCAAAAGAATACGCGTCGCAAAATTGGGAAGTCGTGGTATTTGAAGATGAATCTGCTAACGCTTTTGCACTACCTGGTGGTTACATTGGGGTTCATACGGGCTTATTAAAAATAGCCACCAATCAAGACCAACTAGCAACAGTACTAGGGCACGAAGTAGGGCACGTAATTGCTGAGCATTCTAATGAGCGTGTTTCACAAAGCTCTATTTTAGATACCGGTATGCAGCTTGGTAGTGCTGCACTTGAAATGGGTAATATTCAATACCGTAACGAAATTATGCAAGGCTTAGGTTTGGGCGCACAATATGGAGTTGTTTTACCATTTAGCCGCTCTCACGAATCAGAAGCCGATACTATAGGTCTGGATTTAATGGCACAGGCGGGTTTTAATCCACAAGAGTCGGTTACACTTTGGGAAAATATGAGTGCAGCGGGCAGCGGTACAACCCCTGAGTTTTTATCTACTCACCCAGCGCCAAGTAACCGTATTAAAAATCTACAAGCGCAAATGAGTAAAGCACTTAGCGAGCAAAGCACTGCTAAAGCACAGGGTAAAAACCCACAATGCACACTGTAGTTAAGCGCTTTACTATCTGAAGTAGTGTACGTTTAGTATTAATGCGTAATTAAAATAAAACCCCTGTAAGTATTTACCTACAGGGGTTTTATTTTAGTTTTTAAGCGTGGTTATTCAGCAGCAAGTGCTTGTTTAAATACATTTTTAAAGCGTTCGAAATCTTCAATGTGCGGTAGGTGCCCTAAATTATCCAGTTCAAATAATTGTGCGTCAGGGATAAGTGTTGCAGCGTGTTTGCCTAATTTATCATATCGACCAAGCTCGTAATCAACACCGTCTTTTTTCCAGTTACGGCCAGGGCCGGTTCTATCGCGTGTACCAATAATTAATTTAACCGGTACTGCTAAATCTTTAAATTCGGTTATTACAGGTTGAGTGAAAATCATATCGTATGTTTTTGCATTTACCCATGCCATTTGTTCTTTATCTGGGCCTTGTATTTGCCCTGTTATAAAGTCGGTTAAGGCTGAATATGTGGCATTCCACTTACCATCGTAGTAATTTTTTTGTTGGTATTTTCTTACGCCTTCTGGCGTTTTTGAAAATTCGTTTTTATAGAAAAAATTTGTATCTTTGTAATCAACATACTGCAGATAGTTTTCAAGCCCAATAGGGTTAAGTAAAATTAATTTACTAGTTGTGTTTGGGTACATTAATGCAAAACGACTCGCTAGCATCCCACCCATAGAGTGCCCTAATACAATTGACTCTTTTATATTAAGTGAGTCCATTAACGCATGAGTATGGTTAGCAAGAGCCGCAAATGAATACTGGTAATTAGTTGGTTTAGATGATTTTCCAAAACCAATTTGATCAGGGATTAATACGCCGTAGCCTAAAGATTGCAGGTATTGCGCAGTAGTAGTCCAGTAATCTGCATTAAAATTTTTGCCGTGCATAAGCGTCACTGTAGGCATGTCGGATTTGGTGGGCTTTAAGTAAATATAGGCCATTTTAAGAGACTGTTTTTGTGACTCAATGTTAAAGTAATTTACTTTAAAATCGTACTGGTAACTGCTTAAAAGTGCATCATAAGAAAGTGAAGAGGTATCTTGCGTTGTGCTCGCTAATGCATTGTTTGTTAATAACAATAAAGTAGAAAAGCAAATAACTTTAATCGACGACATTTGGTTACTCCAATTAAGGACAAATAATATGAGCTCTAATATATAAAACTCAGAATAATTCATTATAGTAACCAAACATTAAGTACTATTCAATTGAGGCTTTGTCATGCTCAACGTTGTTTAATTTGGAGATGAAAAAAGCGAAGCTAAAATAGAGCTTCGCTTATTAATGTAGGGTAAGACGAGTATTGTTAAAGCTTAAAACGTCCACTCAATATGGATTTGTGGCACTGACTCAGTGACTTCAGTACCTAGTTTATTGTGCCAGTATTGTAATTCCATACCCAACAGTAGTGTGTTTTCTTTCATTTGAAGAGCGTGGCCCATATCCCATACTAAAATAGGCTGTGCGAGTATCCACGCCTCTACATCGTTACCAAATTCATCTTCACGTTCTGCAATGTATTCAGCGTGGCCTTTAAAGCTAAATTTTTGTGAGCCAATATTAAAAGGGTATTCAAAGGCAACATCAAGCATCCAACTATTTGTTTCAATAGGAGCCCCGCCTTTTGCTACCCCTTCACTATCGTCAATGTAAGCTGTGAACAGCGTTTGAAAAAAGTTAAACCCAGGTACATCCCAGCTTAATTTAACACCAGGCAAGTATTTCATTACTTTAGCGTCGCCAGCAACGTTAATACCACCGGTAAGGCCCACATCTAATAATGCGCCTGCGCTAATTTTTTCGCCGCTAATGGCCGATAAGCTTACCGTTGAATACCACTCACCATAAAAATCAGCATCTTGGTAACCATCATCGGTATCGTCTTTACTGTAATCGATAAAAAAGAAGTTATCGCCGTAATCGTAACCCGATGCATGTTGAACCGAGTAAACAGTGGTGTTTGACTTTTGCTCAGTGAATGGGTTTTTTTGGTCGCCATTATTAATATGTAGTGCTGTGCTGCTCCAATTAGCCGCAAAAGCAGAAGACGATAAAGCAATTGATGTAAAAGTAACGAGAGGAAGTAATTTTTTAAATTTCATATCTGTATTTAACTATAATTTTAGTGACACGCGAAGGCGCGCATTATAGCAAAAGTGATTGATATGTAGAGTGTTATTTTAACATATGTTGCAGCTTACTTATTAAGCTGCAACATAGTATCGGTGTTTAAATTATGCTTTATTACGACGCAAGCAAATAACTGCAATGGCTGTAAATGCTAAAATAAAACAGTAGTATGACGAGGTAGATACTTCCCACGGGCTAATCTTAAACGTAGCGCCTAATAACAATGCTTGGGCACCGTATGGTAAAGAACCCTGTGTAACACAGGCAAATATATCAAGTAAACTGGCTGAACGTTTACCGCTTATTTCACCGTCATCTGCTAGTTTTTTAGCAATAGGGCCGGCCACAATAATAGACACTGTATTATTAGCAATACATACATTACTTGTTAAAACTAACGCAGCGATACCTAATTGGTCAGCCACTTTACGGTGCCATTTTGCAATGATTTTAGTAATCGCTTGAATTTTTTGAGCAATGTAATCAAGACCACCGTTAATACGAATAAATTCAGATAAGCCACCAATAAACATAGAAAGTAAAAATATTTCCTGCATATCAGTAAAGCCTTTGTAAATGTCTTTTACAAAGCTTGCGCCTTCGTAACTTCCTGTAAAGCCCATTAATGCGGCAAAAATAATACCGCTAAACAACACTACAAATACGTTCAAGCCGGCAACTGCTAACACTAAAATAAAGGCATAAGGAAGTACTAACCAAATATCATAATCTTTAGTTTCAACTACTTGTGCCGCAGGTGTTAAATAAAACAACAGGGCGATTGTTAGAATGGCTGCAGGGACTGCAATTTTAAGATTTTCTTTAAACTTGTCTTTCATTTCACAACCTTGCGTGCGCGTAGCTGCAATAGTGGTGTCTGAAATAATAGATAAGTTATCGCCAAACATAGCGCCAGATACAATCGTACCGGCCATTAATGCTGGATCTATACCCGTTTTAATTGATACCGCATAAGCGATAGGGCCAATGGCGCCAATCGTACCCATTGACGTTCCCATTGCAGTAGAAACAACGGCCGCAATTAAAAACAAACCAGGGAGCAATAACGAAGGTGGAATAAGCGATAAGCCTGCATTTACTACCGCATCTACACCACCGGTTGCACTTGCCACAGCCGAAAAAGCACCTGCAAGTAAGTAGATTAAACACATGGTAATAATATTGTTGTGTCCGGCACCTTTAATAAAGGTCTCTACACATTGGTTTACCGTGCCTTTATTTAAAATAAACGCAAGCATGATGGCGGGCAATATAGCAACAGGTGCAGGTAGTTGGTAAAAAGCATAATCAACCCCTTGCGATTGCAAATACAAACCTGAGCCTAAAAATAGCGCTACAAAGGTAAGTAGGGGAAGTAAAGAAAGTATTGCTTTGTTTTTATTAAATGATGGCTGCATCATAATCCTCATAACCAGTAAAATTTATCACAGCCAAAACTCCTCTTTTAGCTGAATTTAGCAGTACAACTTTTTATTTTAAAAAGTTGTTAGCCGCAGCGTCCGCAAGCCAAAGACCAAATCGACGCGAAAGAGAAGTTTAAATGTATAGATGGCTAAAGTAAACTGGTATTGTTATTATTATTAAATTAAAAGGTCACCTGACTATTGCATGACTTTTAGATAATATCTATAAAGCAACGCGATTTTCAGCGATTAATATTTATCCAACTGCATAAAAATACCCACCTGCGTATTTTTAATGCCCGGATATATGGCTAATAAACGGATTCAAATTAAATTAGGTAAAAACCATGACTACAAATCGAATAGGTGTTTTTGGTGCTAACGGCAGAATGGGCTTAGCCCTATTAGAAGCCGCGACAATTAAAGAGCAAACACAACTTACAGGCGCATATGTTCGTAGTGGTTCATCGCTATTAGGCATTAATGTAAATCAAGTAAATAGCGCAGCCGATAACAGTGTTAGCTTTAGCGACGAAAGTACAATAGATGATGTAGATGTTTTAATCGACTTTACGCTGCCAGCGGGTATGAAAAACCATTTAAAAACAGCTGTTGCACAAAAAATTCCTATGGTAATTGGCACAACAGGTTTAACAAATGATGATATGGCGCTATTACACGATGCCGCTAAACATATCCCTATTGTATTTGCGCGAAATTACAGCGTAGGTGTCAATGTATTACTTAACCTTGTGCAAACTGCAGCGACTAAGTTTGGTGACGATTTAGATATCGAAATATTTGAAGCGCATCACCGTCATAAAATAGATGCACCATCGGGTACTGCACTGGCAATAGGTGAGTCAATCGCGCAAGCGAAAGGCTGGGATCACGACCAGGTTGCGGTATATGACCGAAGCCAAATAGAAACAGCGAAATCTCAAAATGAGATTGGTTATTCTGTCCTAAGAGGGGGCGATATAGTAGGTGAACATACCGCATACTTCGCTACAATGGGCGAAAGGCTTGAATTAACACATAAAGCAAGTTCGAGAATGACGTTCGCTCTAGGTGCTATAAGGGCTGCAAGCTGGTTAAAAAACAAACCTGCTGGACTTTATGATATGCAAGATGTGCTAGATCTTAAGTAGTTTAGTTACTATTTTAACTGTTTGGGTCTAATTTCACCTACAGTGACTTATTTGTAACAATTAACCAAATAATGTTAGACCTAAATAGCAACTTCATGTAATATGCAGCCAATTTGCCAAAAATTACTAAATGCGTGTTTCCAATTATACCCAAGTGGCTAGTAAATCCAGGGTTTCAGTGGGAATGAAAATAGTTTTAGGCAAGAAAAATGATTGAAGGTTGAATGCTTTACATCTGCATCATTTAAGACTGCGTAAAACAATTTAAGCTCACAAAAATCTGGTTTTGACGATCCCTCTGGGTATTGGCGGGGTGTTAAGCAATTGCTTACTCCCGTTTTTTACTGTTAGGAGGTTTAACTTGACTAAATCCGCTCTGTTAGTCCTAGAAGACGGCACAGTGTTTCGCGGTACTGCAATCGGCGCTGACGGCATGTCAGTCGGTGAAGTGGTATTCAATACGTCTATGACTGGTTATCAAGAAATTTTGACTGATCCATCATACGCGGAACAAATCGTAACTTTGACGTACCCACATATCGGTAATACGGGTACCAACAGCGAAGACGAAGAAGCGAATCAAATTTGGGCTAAAGGCCTAGTGATCCGTGATTTGCCACTGCTAGCAAGTAACTTTCGTAACGAGCAATCGTTAGATGATTACTTAAAAGAACGTAATATTTTAGGTATTGCGGACATCGACACCAGAAAGCTAACTCGAATTTTGCGTGACAAAGGCGCACAAAACGGGTGTATTGTTGCCGGTGACGAGCTAGACGAAAATAAAGCGTTACAAGCCGCGCAAGCCTTCCCAGGTTTAAAAGGTATGGATTTAGCAAAAGTTGTCTCAACCAAGGAAAATTTTGAGTGGCGCGAATCAAGCTGGACATTAGGTGAAGGATTTAAAACCCTTGACGCTGCTGATGAAAAGTTTCATGTTGTTGCCTACGACTTCGGTGTAAAACGTAATATTTTACGTATGCTTGTAGACCGTGGTTGTAAACTTACAGTAGTACCAGCGCAAACTTCTGCCGCTGACGTACTTGCTTTAAACCCTGATGGTATCTTCCTATCTAATGGCCCTGGTGATCCTGAGCCATGTACTTACGCTATTGAAGCCATTCAAGCCTTTTTAGAAACCGACACACCTATTTTTGGTATCTGTTTAGGTCATCAGTTATTAGCCCTTGCTTCAGGTGCTAAAACAGAAAAAATGAAATTTGGCCACCACGGTGGTAACCACCCAGTTAAAGACCTAGACCGTAATGTAGTTATGATCACAGCTCAAAACCATGGTTTTGCAGCTCAAGAATCAAGCCTACCAAGTACGCTTCGTGCCACGCATAAATCGTTATTTGATGGAACGCTTCAAGGTATTCATCGTACTGATAAGCCTGCGTTTAGCTTCCAGGGTCACCCTGAAGCAAGTCCAGGTCCACACGATGCAGCACCATTATTTGACCACTTCATCGATTTGATGCAAGCGCGTAAACACTAATTTAACTGGAGTAATAATGCCAAAACGTACCGACATAAAAAGCATTCTTATCTTAGGCGCAGGCCCAATTGTAATTGGTCAAGCTTGTGAATTTGACTACTCTGGTGCTCAAGCGTGTAAAGCACTTAGAGAAGAAGGCTATAGAGTTATATTAGTTAACTCAAACCCTGCAACTATCATGACCGATCCTGAAATGGCCGATGCTACCTACATCGAACCAATTCACTGGGAAGTGGTAGAAAAAATTATTGAAAAAGAAAAGCCAGATGCAGTATTGCCTACAATGGGTGGTCAAACAGCATTAAACTGTGCACTTGATTTAGACAAGCATGGTGTATTGGCTAAGCACGGCGTTGAGCTAATTGGTGCAACGGCGGATGCAATCGACAAAGCAGAAAATCGTGAACGCTTTGACGTAGCAATGAAAAACATTGGCCTTGAATGTCCTCGTGCTGAAATTGCTCACTCAATGGAAGAAGCTAAAGATACAATGAGCCGAATTGGCTTACCATGTATCATTCGTCCTTCTTTCACCATGGGTGGCACCGGTGGCGGTGTTGCTTACAACATGGAAGAGTTTGAAGAAATTTGTGAGCGCGGTTTAGACTTATCGCCAACAAACGAATTATTGATTGATGAATCACTCATTGGTTGGAAAGAGTACGAAACAGAAGTTGTACGTGATAAAAACGATAACTGTATTATTGTTTGTACCATTGAAAACTTTGACCCTATGGGTGTTCACACTGGCGATTCAATCACCGTTGCACCAGCGCAAACGCTAACCGACAAAGAATACCAAATTATGCGTAACGCCTCTATGGCGGTATTACGTGAAATTGGTGTAGAAACTGGCGGTTCTAACGTGCAGTTTGGTATTAATCCTGAAGATGGCCGTATGGTTATCATTGAGATGAACCCACGTGTATCACGTTCATCTGCACTTGCATCAAAAGCAACGGGTTTCCCAATTGCTAAAATTGCTGCAAAGCTAGCAGTAGGTTACACGCTTGACGAGCTTCAAAACGATATTACTGGCGGTAAAACTCCAGCATCTTTTGAGCCTTCAATCGATTACGTTGTAACAAAAATTCCTCGCTTTAACTTTGAAAAATTTGCCGGTGCTAACGATCGTTTAACTACGCAAATGAAATCGGTTGGCGAAGTAATGGCGATTGGTCGTAACCAACAAGAATCATTACACAAAGCATTACGTGGTCTTGAAGTGGGCGCAACAGGTTTTAACCCAATAGTTGCACTTGATGACCCTAAAGCGAAAGAAAAAATCATTCGCGAATTACGCGAGCCAGGTGCTGAGCGTATCTGGTACATTGCCGATGCAATGCGCCATGGTATGAGCGTTGATGATGTTTATGAGCTGACTAAAGTTAATCGCTGGTTCTTAGTACAAATAGAAGATATTTTAAAAGACGAAGCAAAAATTGGTGAAGTAGGTATGGCTGGTTTAAATGCCGACTTCCTACGTAAACTTAAACGCAAAGGTTTCGCAGATCCACGTATAGCTGAAATTGCTGGTGTATCTGAAGCTGAAATTCGTAAAAAACGCCACCTATTGAACATCGTGCCAGTATACAAGCGTGTTGATACGTGCGCCGCAGAATTTAGCTCAGACACAGCTTACATGTACTCATCTTACGATGAAGAGTGTGAAGCAAACCCAACAGATAAAGATAAAATCATGGTTATTGGTGGCGGTCCTAACCGTATCGGCCAAGGTATTGAATTTGATTACTGTTGTGTACATGCCTCGCTTGCGCTTCGCGAAGACGGTTATGAAACCATTATGGTTAACTGTAACCCTGAAACGGTTTCTACCGATTACGATACATCTGATAGACTATACTTTGAGCCAATTACACTTGAAGACGTACTTGAAATCGTACGTGTTGAAAAGCCAAAAGGCGTTATCGTGCAGTACGGTGGTCAAACACCACTTAAATTAGCGCGTGAGCTTGAAGCGAATGGCGTTCCAGTAATTGGTACTTCACCTGATGCGATTGACCGTGCAGAAGACCGCGAACGTTTCCAACAACTTGTTGAGCGTTTGAACTTACTTCAGCCAGAAAATGCAACAGTAACTTCAACTGAAGAAGCACTACTTAAATCAGTTGAAATTGGTTTTCCGCTAGTTGTACGTCCGTCGTATGTACTAGGTGGTCGTGCAATGGAAATTGTATACGATGAAGACGATTTACGTCGCTACATGACCGAAGCTGTATCTGCATCAAACGAAGCACCTGTATTACTTGACCGTTTCTTAGATAACGCAATTGAAGTTGACGTTGACGCAATTTGCGACGGCGAGCAAGTAATTATTGGCGGTATCATGGAGCACATTGAGCAAGCCGGTGTTCACTCTGGTGACTCAGCATGTTCATTACCAGCACATTCTTTATCGCAAGAAGTGCAAGATGTGATGCGCAAGCAAGTAACCGATATGGCGCTTGAGCTTGGTGTTGTTGGCTTAATGAATACACAGTTTGCTGTAAAAGATGGCAAAGTGTACTTAATTGAAGTTAACCCGCGTGCCGCTCGTACTGTACCGTTTGTATCAAAAGCAACCGGTGTAGCGCTTGCAAAAGTGGCGGCTCGTTGTATGGCGGGTCAGTCTTTGGCAAGCCAAGGTATCACTAAAGAAGTGATCCCTCCTTATTACAGCGTTAAAGAAGTTGTTTTACCATTTGCTAAGTTTCAGGGTGTGGATCCAATTCGTGGCCCTGAGATGCGCTCAACGGGTGAAGTGATGGGTGTTGGTGATACTTTCGCCGAAGCATTCGCAAAAGCACAATTAGGTGCAAGCAACACTTTACCACGCGGTGGTCGCGCGTTATTATCTGTTCGTAATAGCGATAAGCCACGCATTGTTGAATTAGCCAAGATTATGACCGACTTAGGTTTTGAACTTGACGCAACGGGTGGCACGGCACACGCTCTTGAAGAAGCTGGCATTGAAGTACGACGTGTAAACAAAGTATATGAAGGCCGCCCGCATATTCTTGATTATATCAAGAATAAAGAGTACAGCTATATCGTTAATACCACCGAAGGTCGCCAAGCGATCGAAGATTCGAAGGTGTTACGTCGTGGTGCATTGCAAAATAAAACCAACTATACGACAACCTTGAACGCGGCTTTTGCTAACTGTACTGCTAACAAAGCAGATGACCGTAGTAAAGTAACGTCAGTTCAAGAGCTACACCTGCGATTGAACTAAGGAAATGTGCCAAGGCCAACTAGGGCCTTGGTGTTAAGTGAGAAAAGTATGCAATCAATTCCGATGACAGTTCGTGGCGCAGATTTACTGCGCAAAGAGCTTAACGAATTAAAAACAGTTACCCGTCCAAAAATTATCGCCGACATTGCTGTTGCGCGTGAACACGGTGACTTAAAAGAAAACGCTGAGTACCACGCTGCACGTGAGCAACAGGGTTTTTGTGAAGGTCGTATTCAAGAAATTGAAGCTAAACTTTCAAATGTTCAGATAATCGACGTAACTAAAATGCCAAATACGGGCAAAGTTATTTTTGGTACTACCGTAACTATAGTAAATGTAGATACGGATGCTGAAGTAAAATACCGTATTGTAGGCGATGATGAAGCAGATATTAAAAACAACTTAATTTCTGTTAATTCACCGATTGCACGTGGCTTAATTGGTAAACAAGTAGACGATGCAGTGTCTATCCAAACGCCAAAAGGTATCGTTGAGTACGAAATCATTGAAGTTGAGTATCTTTAACGCATAACTCACTTTAACGTTTTAAATAAAAACCGATGTATTTACATCGGTTTTTTTATGCCTTAAATAAATCACTATACTGATAAGGGTGTTCATATTGCATAAAGAGTGAGCATGATGATATAGGTACATAATCACTTCATTAAAAGGAACACTCAATGGCTAATATACTTTACCCAGCGCCTTTAAAAGTAGGCTCTAAAATTGCTATTTGCTCGCTTTCATCTGGGCTAAAAGAAAAGTATCACGGACGATTAGATATTGTTATAAATGGACTAAAACAACGAGGGTATAATGTTGTTGAAGGCGAGTTTTTACGTCAAAACAAACCACGTGAACAGCTTAATGCTAAAGCGCATGCTAAGCAGCTAATGGGTTTTTTATTAGATGATGAAATAGATGCGATTATGCCGCCAATGGGGGGGGAGCTGGCAATGGAAATACTGCCACTACTTGATTTTAACGCCATTAAAGAAGCAAAGCCTAAGTGGTTAGTTGGTTTTTCTGATGTGAGTACTATTGCATGTGCACTCACTGCTAAGTGCCAATGGGCAACCCTTCACAGCGCCAATCTTATGCAGTTACACCCAGATGAAAAAAATCCGTATAGCTTACAAATATTTGAAACTCTGACTTACGAAGCCGGTAGTAAATTTGAGCAAGGTCCTTCTTCTTTATACCAAAAAAATAAGCCTAATTACGCGAAAAACCCGAACGAATTACTCAGCCCGAGTGAGCCCACAAACTGGCAATGTTTAAACTACACAGATAAACGTACCATAGAAATGTCTGGTCGGTTATTTGGTGGGTGTTTAGATACCGTAGGTTTATTGCTCGACTCGCCATTTTTAGCGCTGCATGAGTTTAAAAAGGACAGTGCGCCCGAAGGGCTTATTTTATACCTCGAAAACTCAGAACTTACACCAACAACCGTTGCACGATTTTTACTGTCATTAAAATTAGCCGGTATATTCGATGATATCAATGGCTTGGTTTTAGGGCGAAGTGAAATAACACAAGGTCATTACGATGCCTTTGATTATCGCCATGCGTTAGATGTAGCGCTAGGTGGGTGTTTATTTCCTGTAATTTTTGATGCCGATATAGGGCACGTTCAACCTAACTTAAATTTGGTCAATGGTGCTACCTGTACGCTAGTTGCTGATATAAACGAAGGTATAGTAGATCGCGCATCGTTAAATATTCAACTTTAGTAGTTTTTATTGTATTTAGTTTTGAAAAACAAATAAATACAAGCGTATAATATGCCTACAGTAAGTGCTAATGCTTACTGTAAATTCTCAGGGCGGGGTGAAATTCCCCACCGGCGGTATGTTTAATGTTTTTTATGACTTAAACGAGCCCGCGAGCGCTTTATTTAACTTATTTTAGGTTAAGTAAAGGTCAAGCAGATCTGGTGAGATGCCAGAGCCGACGGTTACAGTCCGGATGAAAGAGAATATGGCTTATTATACTAAAACCAATTTTATTAAAGACATGATCCTTGTATCGCGTTAAGTGAGCTATTTTCTTTGCGCTATAATTAGTCACTAATTTAATGTTATTGGTATAACAGTGTGCGCTGCTTTTTGCTGCGTGCTTTTTGTTATTTTATTTAAGCTATTTTGGTAGTGATCGCTTTAAATTTAAGTGATGTATTACTGATCCTTTCACAGTCCTGAATCTATTATTTTTATTTGGAATATAATGATGATTCAGTCTCTACTTACTCAATTCGGCGAAAGCCATACCCGCGTACAAAGTGCAATCACTGCACTACAGCAAGGCCAAGGCGTACTTGTTGTTGATGATGAAAACCGTGAAAATGAAGGCGACTTTGTTTTTTCAGCTGAGCATTTAACGACTTCTCAAATGGCCGAAATGATCCGCGAAGGCAGCGGCATTGTTTGCTTATGCATGGGGGAGGAACGCATTAAACAGCTCGATTTACCGCAAATGGTAGCTAACAATACGAGTCAAAATAACACCGCTTATACAGTCACTATTGAAGCTAAGCATGGCGTTACAACAGGCGTGTCTGCTGCTGATAGAGTAACTACTATAAAAGCAGCGACAGCAGATAATGCAAAACCAAGTGATTTATCGCGCCCAGGGCATGTATTTGGTTTAAAAGCACAAACGGGTGGCGTATTAGTGCGTCGCGGTCATACCGAAGCATCCGTTGATTTAATGCAACTTGCCGGCTTAAAACCATTTGGCGTAATTTGCGAACTAACAAATCCAGATGGTTCAATGGCGCGCTTACCTGAGGTGAGTGATTATGCTAATAAACATAGTATGACCGTGGTTTCTATTGAAGATTTAGTGCAATACATTCAGGCTGCACAGCGCAAAGTAAGTTAAACTGCTTTAAAGCAAAAAAACCACTTATTTAAATAAGTGGTTTTTTAATATTGTTATCATTTAAGTTTATAACGTATTACTTATAAAATCTGAATAACTTGCTCTTTTGCTAAGCGAGATTTAGGTAATTTAGCATTATAATCTTCAGCGCTATCATGATAGCCAAGTACTAATGCGACGTCGCATACGTAACCATCAAGTTCTTTTTCAAAGACTTCGCCAATCAGCTCGGCATCTACGCCTTCCATTGGGGTTGAATCAATGCCTAAACGTGCAGCGGCATGCATAGTGTTACCCAGTGCAATGTAAGTTTGTGCTTTAGTCCACTCTTCATTACTGCCTTGCTCATCAGTATTCATATCAACAAACGCATAAGCACCAAAAGCTTGTTCGCGATTTTCTGCTTTAGTACGGCCATTTTTAATATCTGCATCAATAACTTGTGCGTAGTCATCGCGGGTATATTTAGGATTGTGAGCGAATAATATTATATGCGAAGCTGTTTTAATATGTGGCTGGTTAAACGCAAATTTATTAGCAAATGTACTATGCATACGCTCTTTTGCCTCATCTGATTCAATTACGATGAATTTCCAAGGCTGCGAGTTAATAGATGAAGGAGACAGGCGCATAGCTTCGTAAATAACGGCTAAATCGTCTTGAGATACACGTTTCGTTGCATCGTAACGTTTTGCTGTGTAGCGCTTTTCTAAGTCATTAATAATAGGGTGAGTCATTAGTTTCTCCGTTGAGTAGGTGTTTTACCAGTATTTACTATGTTGAGTCAGTTTTAGTAAAAACAAACCCTTTTAAAAATTTATTACAAAAATAATATCGTGTTTTTAAATCACTCTACTTATTTAATTCAATTGATATCTACGTAAAGTAAGGCCTATCAATATAGCTAGGTACGGATAGTAGTGGGTTATTACAATATGATAAACAGGTATATGGTTGAATCATTATCAAATATTATTAGGTAATAGTTTCTTTAATAAATATAAATACAGCCATAGCCACCCCGAAATATTGGCTGAAGACACCAATTACATTGGTACCTTCAATTAATTCAGGCAGCGCGTATTTAGTATTTATGGAATTAAAAACCTTCCAACACTATTTTGCCAATAGAGCGACCTTCTTCAAGTTCTGCGTGTGCAATACGCAGGTTAGCCGCATTTATAACGCCTAAATTTTTACCAATCGTTGTTTGAATATGGCCCTGATCAATTAACTCAGCAACATGATTTAATAACTTGCTTTGCTCAATTAAATCTTTGGCATTAAACATTGAGCGGGCAAACATAAATTCCCAATGTAGCGATAAGCTCTTCATTTTTAATTTACTCACATCTAATGACTCAGGATCGTCAATCATTGCAATTTTACCAAAGGGTGCAAGTACCTCTGTATACGCTTCAAAATAAGTATCAGTACTGTGCAGACTTGCTACATGTGTTATCGAGCCAATGTTTAATGCATCAATTTGAGTGGGTAATGGTTTTGTATGATCAACAACATAATCTGCGCCTAGTTTTTTAACCCATGCTTGTGAGCTTTCACGCGATGCAGTGGCAATCACAGTTGCGCCAGTAATCGCTTTAGCAAGCTGGATAAAAATAGAACCAACGCCGCCTGCGG
Source organism: Pseudoalteromonas sp. NZS100 (assembly GCF_015864815.1). Lineage (NCBI taxonomy): Bacteria > Pseudomonadati > Pseudomonadota > Gammaproteobacteria > Alteromonadales > Pseudoalteromonadaceae > Pseudoalteromonas > Pseudoalteromonas sp. NZS100. The sequence continues at coordinate 2,806 of NZ_JADYWM010000017.1, read as the reverse complement.
CACCTGTTACTAAAATAACTTCGTCTGATTTTGTTGTTGAATCAGCTGCTTGTTTTACAATGTTTAAATGCTCAAATAATAATTCGTACGCTGTTATTGCAGTAAGGGGTAATGCAGCAGCTTCAGCATCGTTTAAGCTTTGTGGTTTGAACCCTACAATGCGCTCATCCACTAATTGAAATTCTGCATTACTACCTGGGCGGGTAATATCACCTGCGTAGTAAACAGCATCGCCAGGTTTAAATGCCGTTACAGCATCGCCGATGGCAACAACTTCACCAACGGCATCCCAACCAATAACTTTTACTTCACCATCAGCAGGGGGCATAGATGCACGCACTTTGTAATCTGCTGGGTTAACTGCAATAGCTTTAACTTTAATTAATAAATCGCGACCTGTTGCAACTGGCTGTGGTAATTCAACATCAATTAACGATTCAGGATTAGAAACAGGAAGAGATTTTTTATAACCAATGGCTTTCATAATAAGTGTCCTAATTTGTTTACATATAAGGTGCAAGCCATGCTTTGGCTAGCTGATGGATATAATAGTAGACCTTGCTTTAATATAGATAAACCGCATAATTGTTGAATCATTATCAAATATAAATAGATAATATGAACATAGAAGATTTAAAACTTATTTTAAAAGTCGCTGAGTTTAGAAGTATTACGCTCGCAGCTGCTAAGTTAGATATGCGTACAGCCACAGCAAGCGCGGCTATTAAACGTGTTGAGGCAGCCCTTGGTAGCGAGCTGTTTGTTCGTACAACACGTCATTTAAGGTTGTCGGCTGCTGGAGAGCGCTACATACCACAATGTGAGCAGGCTATAGCTGTACTTGAGCTTGCAAAGCAAAATCTAAAAGGTGAACACGACGAAATAGAAGGCGAGCTGCGTGTTGCCCTTTCATCTGACTTAGGCCGTAACTTAGTGATCCCATGGATTGATGAACTCATGGACACTTATCCAAAGCTAAGTTTAAGAACGCATATAAGTGATAGTAATATCGACTTTTACCGTGACTCAGTTGATATAGCACTTCGTTATGGCTCGCCTAATGATGCTAGCGTTTATGGTTTTAAAATTTGTAACGTACCGCGCTTGTTATGTGCAACTGACGAATATCTCTTACAAAACGAGGCTCCCATGCATCCCGATGATTTAGCGTCGCATCAAGGTTTGTTTTATCAGTTGCAGGATATTATAAATAATACGTGGGAATTCAGTGATGGTGAGTCAAAATATAAAGTTAAAATGAATGGCAGGCGCGCCTCAAACGATGGCGATTTAGTAAGGCGCTGGTGCGTTGCGGGTAAAGGCTTGGCTGTAAAATCAGCCCTTGATATAGCCGATGATTTACTCAATGACAGGGTGGTTACTGTAATGCAAGATTATCAACATGTTAATGGTGAACTTTGGCTTATTTGCCCAAGTAGGCAGTCAATAACCCCAGCGGTGCGTTTACTACGTGATGCATGCAGAGCAAAATCCCAAGCTATTTTGCAGCAGTTGGTAAATAAAGGAATTATTGATAAAAGCGTACTGAGCTAATTAAGGAAGAGTTATGCAAGTTGATGATATTAGAGTTTTTATTCCCTGTAAAAATTATGAACAATCTCAGTGTTTTTATAAAGCGCTTGGATTTAAGATTGAAGATGCCTCAAATGATTTATGTGTGTGTACCTTTGGCGAATGTACGTTCTTTTTACAGCGTTATTATAATAAAACGTTTGCTGAAAACTTAATGCTGCAACTTTGTGTGTTAAATATAGATGAAGCATATGAACTCATTAGTAACCTAAACGGTTTTGATATCCGCTTTGAGGGTATAAAACAAGAACCTTGGGGTAGCGTTATTTACTTATGGGGACCATCGGGTGAGCTTTGGCACGTAACTGAATTAAATTAAAAATAAAAAGGAATAAATGTGAAATTTAATAAATATATAATTATTTTTATGGCGACCTTACTTGCTTCTTGTAGTTCGCTTGTGAGTAACAATACAGGTAAAAATACGCAATCTAGTAGCTTAATGGACTTCTTATATCCTGATCAACAAAGCCGCTCTACCTATAAACCTGAGATACCTGTTTTAAAACTCCCTGTTACCGTCGGAATTGCATTTGTACCGTCTAAAAACTGGCAGCCAGACGGGTTAGAGACCCAAAACCAAGTCGAGTTACTCGAAAAAGTAAAAAAGTCATTTCTACAATATGATTACATTGACCGCATTGAAGTTATACCAAGTACCTATTTAAAAGGAGGTGAAGGTTTTGCAACACTCGAGCAAGTTGGGAGGCTTTACGATGTAGATGTAATGGCACTGGTTTCATATGATCAAGTTACGCAATCGTATGAAAATAATGCAGCCTTACTTTATTGGACAATAGTGGGTATGTACGTTATTCCAGGTAATGAAAATACAATTCAAACCTTTGTGGATACAGCTGTTTTTGATATTAAAAGTAGAAAAATGCTATTTAGAGCACCAGGTATAAGTAAACTTGAAAAAAGAACAACAGCAATAGGTATTGATGAAACGTTATCTGAAAAGTCGGCTGAAGGTTTTAATCTAGCAGTTAGTGATATGACTACTAATTTAGATGCAGAGCTATCAAGGTTTAAAACACGTGTTAAAGAAGAAGAAATTGCAAAAGTCGAAAATAAAGATGGCTCTAGTAGCGGTGGCTCTTTGAGTATTTATTTACTCGTTTTGTTGTCGTTATTAGGGCGTGTTGATCTTTGTGGTATGAAAAACAAACAGCATGAAGATAAGGTATAATTGAATTCGCCAGAAAACTTT